>JBDKTZ010000333.1:0-10762 GCA_039679975.1 Prolixibacteraceae bacterium | reverse complement strand
ATTAAGGGGAGCGTCCTTTCTGAAAAGGATAAGGCCGCTCACCTCAGCGCGATCAGCACGTATTGCCGGGATAGCAATTAAACTTTCAAGGTATTTTTAGCTCCGTCTGAACTGTTTGCCTCTTTATGTAATACGGCCTTTGCGCACCCGCAATGATCGGCCCCTCGAAGCAGGGCCTTGTTCCGCGAGGACTTGCAGTCTGAATCATTGTTTCTGGCCGGACTTGCCGGACAGGCAAACTCAAACCGAAAGCCACACAGGATACCAAAGGATGGTTTTCAGGAAACTATTTGCTTTTTTTGGGGTATTATTACAAAAGAAGTAAATAGTTATGGAACAATCGGTTTTTGAAAAATATCAGGGGCCTGAGCAAATGAAGCAGCAGGCAGAAAAGGCCGACCGGCAAATCCTGAAAGTGAACGGCCACTTTCATACACCTTTTTCGTTCAGTGCCTTTACTGAAATCGAACAGGTTTTTAAGATGGCCCGCAAAGAAAATGTAAGGGTGCTGGGGATCAATGATTTTTATACGACCGACGGCTATGCCGAATTCAGTAGACTTGCCGGAGAATACCGGATTTTTCCGCTTTATAATATCGAATTCATGTCGCTGCAAAAAGATCTGCAGGCAAAACGTATCCGGGTTAATGATCCCAATAACCCCGGGCGAACCTATTTTAGCGGGAAAGGCCTGAAATTTCCCGTGTCTTTGGGAACTGCCCAGGCAGCCCGAATTAGCGGCATACAGGAGGAAAGTAACCGGCAGACCGCTGAGATGACAGAAAAACTGAATGCATTTCTGGAAGAGTTGGGAATGGATTTCCGTTTGTCGTTCAGAGAAATAAAAGCGGACTATGCCAAAAACCTGGTTCGCGAAAGGCACTTAGCCAAGGCCTTGCGCATTGCTGTTCAGGAAAACTATTCATCTGCAGCGATACAGGAAGAAGTTTTCGAAAAGCTGTTTTCCGGGAAGGCCGTACGTTCAGCATTGACCGACTTTGCCGGCCTGGAAAATGAAATTCGCGGAAACCTGTTGAAGTCGGGTGGCCGTGCATTTGTCGCGGAAGATGACAAGGCTTTTCTGAGCCTCGAACAGGTGATCAGCCTCATTATTCATGCCGGTGGAATTCCCTGTTACCCCGTGCTGCTCGATAATCCCAAAGGTGAATTCACCGATTACGAGGGCGATTATGAAAGCCTGTACCGGAACCTGATCAACAAGAACGTTTGGTCGCTTGAGCTGATTCCCGGGCGGAACAAGCCGGAGATACTTGAAGAGTTTGTCAATTTTTTTAACGGAAAAGGTTTTGTGATCACCTTCGGTACCGAGCACAATACCCCGCAGCTCGATCCGGTTACGGTACTGGGCGGCGATGGAAAGGAAATAAGTTCAGCTATGCAAAAAATCGGCTATGAGGGTGCCTGTGTGATTGCGGCACATCAGTATCTGACAGCCAAAGGCGAAGAAGGATACCTGGATGGTGAAGGCCGGGCAAAAATAAGCCGGCGGGATGAGTTTATCGGCCTGGGGAACGCCGTGATAAAAGCGTTTGGCTCTTAGCGGTGAGCATAGCAGCCAGCCGCCAATAGCCATCTGAATCATTTAACACACACACACACATGCAGTTTTATAATTTTTTAGTCTTACGACTTACGACTAAATACTTACGACTAAATACTTACGACTAAAATGAACACACAAATAGCAGATTTAATTGAAATTTCACAATTTTACGGAAAGCAAAAAGATTATGTGATTGCCGGGGGTGGCAACACTTCATTTAAGAACGATCAAGACCTCTGGATTAAGGCGAGCGGATTCAGTCTCGCCACCATCGGAGAGCAAGGTTTTGCCAAACTAGATCGGTCATTGCTGAATCAGATCAACACGAAAACGTATTCGAACGATGCCCTCCTTCGAGAGGAGGAAATCAAGAACGATCTGATGAAGAGCCGGGTGGAACCGGAAAAGGGACAACGTCCTTCGGTCGAAACATCCCTGCATAACCTGATCGGCTTTGCTTTCGTGGTGCACACCCATTCCACTAAAGTGAACGGACTGATGTGCAGCAACCAGGCGGCAGAAAAAACGGCTGCTTTGTTTGGTGATGAGGTGCTTTACATTGGCTATGAAGATCCGGGATATATCCTGTTTAAGGCAGTGGAAAAGGAAATCCTGAACTACCGGCAAAAGAAAGGAAAAGAACCCGCTGTCATTTTCCTGCAGAATCATGGTGTTTTTGTCGGCGCTGATACTGTTGGCGGGATAAGGGAGATTTATGACAGTATGAATGCGAAATTGGATGAGGTATACGGGCAGGAGCCTGTTATTGATTGCTTGCCGGTTAGCCATGAAGCCGCGCGCATTGTCCCGGCTGTCAGGATGATGGTTTCTGCAGGGGAATTGAAAACGGTGAACCTGATAAACAACTCACTGACGGATTTTTATCTGAAGCCCGAAAATTACGAAGCCATTTCTGCGCCTTTTACACCCGACGGAATCGTGTATGCCAATTCTTCGTTCATTTATGCCGGATTTAATGGTGATACAGACAGGTTTTTGGAAGATTTGGAGCAAAAGGTTGAAAGCTATCAGACAGAAAAGGGAAAGTTGCCCAAAGTGATCTTTGCTTTAGGGCTGGGTGTCCTGTTGATTGCTGATCATGCGCAGGGAACTGAGATTTTGCAGGATGTGGTTACTGACTCCTGCCGGATAGCCCGGTTTGCCGCTGCTTTTGGAGGTCAGCATCCCATGACCCGGCGTCAAGTCGAATTCATTGAAAACTGGGAAGTGGAGCAATATCGTTCAAAGATTTCGCTTGGAGGAACTGCCGGACGTGTAGACCGGAAAGTCGTCATTGTAACCGGTGGAGCCCAGGGATTTGGCGCGGGGATCGTGGAGCAGTTAATGGAACACGGAGCTAACGTGGTCATTGCCGATCTGAATGAAGAAAAAGGCAGGGAGTTTGCCGGTATTCTGAATCAGGTGAACCGGAAGAACAAAGCGTTGTTTATCAAAGCAGATGTTTCAAAAGCCGATTCGGTTGAAAACCTGGTTTACGAAACCGTTGTTCAGTTTGGCGGTCTGGATGTGTTTATCAGCAATGCCGGAATACTCCGGGCAGGCGGTCTGGACGAGATGACACCTGAAACGTTCCGTCTGATGACGTTGGTAAACTATGAAGCCTATTTCCTTTGCGCCAAGTATGCATCGGCCGTGATGAAATTGCAGCACCGGTACAAGCCCGATCATTTTATGGATATCATCCAGATCAATTCAAAATCGGGACTGAAGGGAAGCAATAAAAACTTTGCCTATGCAGGCGGGAAATTCGGAGGAATTGGACTAACCGAATCATTTGCCCTGGAGCTGATGCCGTATCGGATCAAAGTGAATTCGATTTGTCCGGGAAATTTCTATGACGGACCGCTGTGGGCCGACCCGGAACGGGGATTGTTTGTTCAGTATCTGAAGGCCGGGAAAGTGCCGGGCGCAAAGACAGCCGACGATGTAAAAAAGTTCTATGAGGCGCAGGTGCCGGCAGGCCGGGGGTGTACGCCGCTAGATGTGATGCGGGCAATTTTTTACGTGATCGAACAGGAATATGAAACCGGTCAGGCCGTACCGGTCACCGGCGGACAGAACATGCTGAAATAAAACTGGTAACCAGCAGCATTTAACTAAAATGTAAATACTATAACGAGAATAAAAACATGAAAACTAAAGCAGTTCGTTTATACGGGAAAAAGGACCTTAGGCTGGAAGAATTTGATCTTCCGGAAATCAATGATGATGAAATCCTGGCAAAGGTAATTTCCGACAGTATTTGTATGTCTTCCTATAAGGCAGCCAATCAGGGAATTGAGCACAAACGTATTCCTGCAAATGTAGCGACCAATCCGATCATTATCGGGCATGAATTTGCCGGAGAGCTTCTGAAAATCGGGAAGAACTGGCAGCATAAATTCAAAGAAGGACAAAAATTTTCAATCCAGCCGGCCATATACTATGAACAGGGTCCTGTGGGCGTGTTAAGTGCACCTGGATATTCCTACTCCCATATTGGCGGGGACGCCACCTATGTGATTATTCCGAAGGACGTGCTCATTCAGGACTGTTTATTGGCTTATGAGGGACCGGGTTTTTATCCGGCTTCACTGGCTGAACCTCTGAGTTGCGTGATTGGAGCCATGCACGCCAATTATCACACGAAACCGGGGTCGTATGTTCATCAGATGGAAATTGTACAGGGAGGCAAAATGGCTATTTTGGCAGGCGTAGGTCCGATGGGGCTGGCGGCAATCAACTACGTGATCATGAGGGAAGACCGCAAGCCTTCGCTTGTGGTGGTTACCGACATTGATCAGTCACGCCTTGACCGCGCCGCCTCGATCTATTCGCCCGAATGGGCTAAAAGCAAGGGTATTGAACTGGTGTATCAGAATACCGGACAGGGCGATGCAGTGGCTAACCTGAAGGAATTATCGGGGGGTACAGGGTATAACGATGTGTTTGTTTTCGCACCCGTACCTCAGGTCGTGGAACAGGGCGACGCTATCCTGGCCAATGACGGATGTCTGAATTTCTTTGCCGGGCCGGGTAAACCCGATTTTACCGCAAAGTTTAACTTCTATAATGTCCATTACGGTTCCACGCATGTAGCCGGTACTTCCGGCGGGAACAACGATGATATGGTCGAATCGCTTCAAATGTTCCGTAAGGGGCTTGACCCCGCAGGACTGGTGACGCATATCGGAGGCCTTAATGCAGTGATTGATACAACCCTGAATCTTCCGAATATTCCGGGAGGGAAAAAGCTGATCTATACGCATAAGGATATTCCGCTGACGGCCATCAGTGAATTTGAAGAAAAAGGTAAATCTGATCCTTTCTTTGCCAAATTGCATCAAATATGTAAAAGAAATCATGACCTTTGGTCGGTCGAAGCAGAAGAGTTTCTGCTGGCAAATGCAAAGGAAATATAACAGACGTAAGAGGAGAGACCAAAACCCGATAGAGGAGAGGTTGCAAGGTGCCAGGGTAAGAAGGCAAAGAGCATGGGGCGAAAGGAGGCGGGAAACTTGATTACTAAAAACAGAGATAATGATTTACATGGCAGATACGGCTGATATTTCAGCCTTGAAGGATTTATACGATTTTTTCCCTCTGGGAGGAGTGACCACAAACCCGACGATCCTGAAGAATGCAGGTTCCAAATTATCGGTTGCTGTAGAAAACATTCAGAAGATTATCGGGAATGGGATGCTCCATGTGCAGGTGATCAGTGATTTGGCAGATGACATTGTTCGTGAAGCCAAAATTTACAAGAATTATTTTGACATAGGCGATTCCTTTTATATTAAAATCCCTGTTACAATTCAGGGATATAAGGCCATGTCGAAATTGAAAGACGCCGGAATGAGAGTGACAGCCACTGCTGTTTTTACCCAGCAGCAGGCTTTGGTAGCTGCCCGGGCGGGCGCCGATTTTGTTGCTCCTTATGTAAGCCGCCTCGATAATATCTCGTCGCACGGAATTGAGGTGGTGGGTGATATCGTTCAAAATACAATCGAATTCGGATTGAACACCAGGGTATTGGCAGCAAGTTTCAAAACAGTTGACCAAATTTACCGGGTAAGTATGGCCGGGGCGCATTCGGCAACGATAGGACCTGAATTGCTGATGCAGCTTATCCGTCATCCAATGACCGATATCAGTGTAAAAACGTTTAAGGAAGACAGCGAAGGGCTGTATGATATTTCGTTTTAACGGAGACGGGAGAACGGAAATAGGAAACCGGAGAACGGAACAAGGAGATTTAATTCTTCCCTTTTTCTGTGCCTCCGGTTTCCTATTTTATTTTACGAGATTGGAGATAGACCTAAACTCAGGGGCTGCAGAACTACGGGTGAGTTCAAAGAGGATCGACTCGCACGATGTCATCATGATCCCTTCATGGCGGAACCTTTCGGCGGCTAAGTCGACACTGTTCCATGAACGGGAAGAGACACAATCCATGACCACTACCGGGATGTAGCCTGCTTCTTTCAGATCGACCGCTGTTTGCAGCACGCAGACATGGCTTTCGATTCCGCAAATAATCACTTTTTGGGCTTTAATCCGGCTTAGCCGGTCGCTGACTGCTTCCGCGTCGCAACAACTGAATTCCCGTTTTTCGATCGGATTAAAGTCCTTGATCACTGATCGGATCGGCTCCACAGTGGTTCCCAATCCTTTGGTGTATTGCTGGGTAACAACAACCGGTATACCTAGTTCCTGCAATCCTTCGATCAGTATTTTACAGTTGCGCAGCAAGTCTTCCTGTTCTTCCATCACCGGCACTAGTTTTTCCTGTATGTCGATGACCAGTCCTATCGTGTTTTCTCTTGTTATACGCATGTCTTTATTCTATTTTATTCCCGCCTGAGCTTTCAGACGCGCCTGGTTACGTGACTTGTCGCCCAGGTATCCGCCATGGTGTCGCTTGGCATAATCTTCATTCGTAAACCCTATCTTTTGCATCATTAACACGACCAGCACATCGCCGATAACAGTCATGGTTGTGGTTGACGTGCTGGGTGTCAATCCCAGAATGCAAACTTCTTCCGGATTACCTGTGTATAAAGTGACATCTGCCATTTTTGCCAGTTCGCTTTCCTGGTTTCCGGTAATGACAATAATCGGAAGATCCTTGTAAAGATTATCGGCCAGATCGACCAGTTCCAGAATTTCCCTGGTTTTTCCGGAATTGGAAATAAGCAGCAAAATATCATTGGGCTGCAAAACACCAAGATCGCCATGCTGGGCATCGCTGGGGTGAAGAAAAACGGCGGGGGTGCCGGTCGAACTGAATGTAGTGGCGATGTTCAGGGCAATTTGTCCTGCTTTTCCCATACCACTGGCCACCAGCTTTCCCGATCGCTGATGCACCCGCTTTTCAATCAGTTCAACTGCCCGGTCAAACTGGTCCGTAACCGGAATATTGGCAATTGCTTCCGCTTCATGCCTGATTAATTTTTGAACGTCTTCAATCATAATTGTGTTATGCTAATGAACTGCACAAAACTACTTCAATTTTTAGGGATTTCAATGGTTTTTAGTCCGGAAAGAAGACAATGCGGGAGGAAAATTGTACAGGTATATTTTCTTTTCATAAAGAAGAAAAAGATATCCAAACAATTCCGGCTCTTTCATGTTAATATGGTTTTAAAATAGTTTTCGTAATTTGATGCAGCTTATCACTAACCTGAGAAAATCATCTAATTTTTGATTATGAAGATACATGAATATCAAGCGAGGGAAATCTTTAAACGATACGGATTAGCTGTTCCCAATCATGTGCTTTGCCATACCGTGGCGGAGGTGGAGCAAGCGATGAAAAACATTGACCATTTAGTTGTGATTAAAGCCCAGGTCCTTGCTGGAGGACGCGGAAAGGCGGGCGGAGTAAAATTGGCCGGGACGAAGGAGGCCGCCGTTGAAGCTGCCAAACAAATCCTCGGAATGGATATCAAGGGCTATAAAGTTGAAAAAGTGATTGTCGCCGATGCCGTTGAAATCGAGCATGAATACTATGTCGGTCTGATCAACGACAGAAATACCAAATCGGTGACATTAATGGTCAGCGCTGAAGGGGGTGTTGAAATTGAAGAAGTAGCGAAAACAAATCCTGAAAAAATACATAAAATTTCCATAAATCCTCAGACAGGGCTTCTTGATTTTCAGGCCAGGAATGTAGGGATGAAATTATTCGGTAATGTGAAGCTTGCACGTCAGGTTGCCGGAATATTCCAACAATTATATCAGATTTACATTGAAACGGATTCAACTCTGGCCGAGATTAATCCATTGGTGCTTACTCCTTCCAAAGAACTTTTGGCCATCGATGGAAAAATGAATTTTGACGATAACGCGTTATACCGTCATCCGGAGATCCTGGCCCTGCGCGAGGTGGATGAAGAGGAGCAAAAAGAAATTGATGCACGGGAAAAGGGACTTTCGTATATCAGGCTGAACGGAAATATTGGATGTATGGTGAATGGTGCAGGTTTGGCAATGGCTACCATGGACATGATCAAGCTCTACGGCGGCGCTCCGGCCAATTTCCTGGATATCGGAGGAAGCTCGAACCCCCGGAAAGTGGTTGATGCTATGAATATCCTTCTTTCTGATAAAAATGTGCAGGCTGTAATGATCAATATTTTTGGAGGAATAACAAGAGGTGATGATGTGGCCCGTGGTTTAATTGAAGCCTTGAATACCATTAAAACCAATATTCCGATAGTCGTTCGTTTATCGGGGACCAATGCAGAAGAAGGTTTAGCAATGCTGAAAGAGACGGGGTTGACCACAGTAAGTACCATGAGCGAAGCTGCTCAGAAAGCCATTGAATTAAGCAGATCGAAAAACTAAAAATCAAAATAGCCATGAGTATTCTTGTGAATGCCAATACTAAATTGCTCGTACAGGGAATTACAGGCCGCGATGGCCAGTTCCATGCAGGTAAGATGAAAGAATACGGAACACGTGTTGTCGCCGGAACCACGCCTGGTAAAGGAGGTGAAAAAATTCATGGAATACCTGTCTTTGACTCGGTAGAAGAGGCTGTTCAGAAAACCGGAGCAAATACGTCAGTTATTTTTGTCCCGGCTCCCTTTGCCGCCGATGCCATTCTGGAAGCTTCATTTGCCGGGATTGATCTGGTGGTGGCTATTTCGGAAGGCGTGCCTGTACAAGATATGATCAGGGTAACACCTGTCCTGAGACAAAACGGAACCAGATTGATTGGCCCGAATTGCCCCGGGCTGATCACTCCGGGAGAATCCCTTGTCGGTATTTTGCCGGGGACGATCTTCAAGAAAGGAAATATCGGATTAATGTCGCGCAGCGGCACACTTACATATGAGGTGGTGAATATGCTTACCAAAAATAACCTGGGTCAGAGTACAGTGGTTGGGATCGGGGGAGACCCGGTGGCTGGTTTATACTATCTGGAATTACTGGAAATGTATGAGAATGATCCGGAAACCGAAGCGATTGTGCTGATCGGTGAAATTGGGGGAGATGCGGAAGAACAGGCTGCCGAATATATATCCGGACACGTCAGCAAACCGGTGATATCGTTTATCGCGGGACAAACAGCCCCCCCCGGGAAGCGGATGGGGCATGCGGGAGCCATTATTTCGAGCGGATCGGGGACCGCTGAAGAAAAGATCAAGGCGTTTGGAAAAGCAAACGTACCTGTCGCCAAAGAACCCTCAGAAATCCCCCATTTGCTGAAGGAAAAATTAGCTAAAGCAACAACTTGAAATGCAGGTTACGCCGGATAACGATTCCGGGAGTAGCGGTAATGAGTAAGGACGATTTCAATAGCTCTTTTAATAGCCTCATTGATCTGAAGGAGTTCGTTGGCCAGCGCAAAGTCAATGGCGGCAAGTTGCATGTAATAGTCTGCAGCTCCCGGAGATTTATCAAGATGGACTGGTTTTAACTGCTGGTATGCCGGGGTTCCTTTTATTGTCTTACAGGTGATCAGCCTTTTTTTCCCGGATTTATCAGTTCCTGATGAGAATCCGAAAAGCCTGCAAATCAATCCCCGGTATTCATAGTTAGTGCATCCTCCTGGCTGATCTCCCAAGGCAGAGAATAACATACAAATACTGTTTGCAGGAAGTTTTTCCATCCGGTTATAGATCGTTTCGGCCAAACCGTTTTTATACAGATAGTAAGCAAGCGGGAAAAATTCCAATGGGCTTGCCAGAATATCTTTTTTCAAGCAACATAAGTGACATCGTGACGCACATGCAATCCCCCCAGCCTTGCTGAATCGAGCAGTGTGCAATGCCGCGTCATTTAAAACCTTTTGCACACGCTGAATTTTCCGGTACATATATAACACACAAACATTAGAATTGACCGGGCCAAATGTAATAAAATGTTGAATCAAATATTTTTCAGGCAAGATAAAAATGTGTTTAGTTGCTCTTTGCCTGGATCTTCAGTTTCTGACCTGGCTTGATCTTGTTGGCGTTGGTCATGTTATTCAGCTGAATGATATCTTTATTCGTAACGCCAGGAAATTGTTGTGCAATTGACCAAAGGGTGTCTCCCGACCGGACAGTATAATAAATGTACTCCGAATCATACTCGGCTTGCGCCGGAGAAGCGGAGGACGCTGATGTTGAAACTGCTGAAGCTGTTGAAGCAACCACGTTGACAACAGGCTTTGTCCTGGCATATTCCTGTTTTTGACTGAACGTCATGCTGTTGATCTGCGAATAAAAATCAGCGTATTCTTTTGGAACATAGATCGCCAGTTTCTGCCCTACGCGGATCATGTTTTTATTAATATTATTCCAGTAACGAAGATCATTTAAACGAACATGGAACCAATCGGATATAAACCCGGGATTATCACCCGACTTGACGGTATACAAAATTTTTTCTTTCCCCTTTATTTCTGACGGATGGAAACTGTTTCCACTCTGTTGCTTTGGCAGCAGGATTTCATTGTTGGGAAAAATTTCATCGCGGTTGTGGGCGAAAATGTTTTCCTCATAATCAATGAATTTACCCACATATTCCATTGGGATTCGCAGGGAATACGGTTTATCTGCCTTACCCGGAATAATGTCCATCCTGTACTGAGGGTTAAGCGCCTGCAGTTCTTCGACCGGGATATCCAATATCTCCGAGACTTGTTTAAAATGGAGGTAATCATGTATTTTTATAGTATCGGTAACAATTGAAAAGTCAGGATAC
>JBDKTZ010000555.1:0-39319 GCA_039679975.1 Prolixibacteraceae bacterium | reverse complement strand
AGGTTATCAGGAAGATCCTGCCGGGATCGGGCTTAAACCGAAAGGTATCAGGAGTTTTTGGAAAGATCAGCCTGGCATTGAAAATTACCTGGAGGCCCTGCAGAAATATTATGCCTGCTATGGAGCGGTCCTGGAAGTGGTCGTTGCACCCGAAGATCGGGATATTCCGATCGGCCAATATCCCTATTTCCTATCAAACGACATCTTTTATGTCCATATTTGCTAAATATGGACATCTGTGGTATCTTTGTAAAAATAAAAGTGTTAAAACCATGAATGTAAGTTTCACAGAAAAACAAGAGAGATATATTGCGGCGCAACTATCGAGCGGTGATTATCAGAACGCCAGCGAAGTGGTGCGCGAAGCCTTGCGCTTGCATGAATTGTACCGCAGTAAAGTGTTAGAGGAGCTACGTGCGGAAATTGCCAAAGGATGGGATGGCCCTTCAAGTAAGCGCAGCGTGGAAGACATTGTCAAAGCTAGGACGAGAGTGTATAAAACGGAATGACCCAATCCGGTTTCATATACAGGCTTTCTCAGGAGGCTGACCGGGACCTGGAAGAGATATTCGATTACACCGTCCGTGAATTCGGTGTTGATCATGCTATTGCCTATGTCAATGGGTTTGAAGAAGTATTTGTAATCCTGGTGGCTAATCCTGAACTTGGACGAAAACGGGACGAAATCAGGAACGGTTTGAGAAGTTTTGTCAAGGGAAGTCACACCATATTCTACCGCATCCTGAAAAACCATATCCGTATTGTGAGAATCCTTCATAGCTGCCGCGATATAATAAAGTTACTCTGATTATTATTAGATGTCCGTATCCTTTTACAAAATCCTTCTCCGGCATGTTTTGAGTTTTAAGTATTACAAGTCAAACAAATACTTATCTATGTTTCTCGTTAAATTTGCATAACGGTTTTTGTAACGGCGTAATCATCCTGATGACGTCAGCCAACTTTGGCATTTTGTTTAGATCAAACATATTTTCAATAGCCAAATTGTTATAGTAGTCTGTAATCTTTTCTCTTTAGTCAGAATGAAGAACAGTAAAAAATAGAATGCCTTTCTTTGTTGAATGGTATATGAATAGTTACCTTTGGAGGGTAAAATAATTAAAAGAAGTCCTAATGATAAAAAAAGTGAGGGAAATGATAAAAATCATAGAGGACGATGGTTGGTATTTTGTTGGTGAGGAAGGTTCTCACAGACAATATAAGCATCCAATCAAAAAAGGCAGGGTTACAATTCCAGACCACGGAAAAACAAGGATATGGATCACAAAACAGTAAATTCAATTTTAGTACAGGCAGGATTGAAATAGAGTCCGGCATAAAAGCGAGATATATGAAAAAAAATATTGTAGAAATATCATTTACAGGAAATAATTTCAGCGCACATGTGCCTGCTTTACCCGGCTGTGTTTCGGTTGGCGATACGCCATCGGAAATGAAAGAGAATATAAGTGAAGCCATTGACTTTCATCTGGCCGGTATGAAAGAAGATGGTGATATTGTTCCTGCGTCGTTTACAGGAGACTACGAACTTGTATATAAATTTGATGCTCAAAGCCTTTTGTTGTATTACAAAGGTATTTTCAACGCCCCGGCATTTGAGCGATTAACCGGGATCAATCAGAAGCAAATTCATCATTATTCGTCCGGATTGAAAAAACCGCGCGCTGTACAAAAAAAGAAAATAGAAAAAGCACTTCACGATCTGGGAAAAGAACTTTTGGCTGTAGAACTTTAATTTTTACATCATCTTCTCTTTTAGGTATTTTACATCTGAAAGCCTGGGAATTAATTGTATGGAACATTTCTGCATTTTACAAATAGCTGTCAAACAGAGATACGTAAGGAAGAAAAAATATTTCTGCCTCAAAGAGTCAAATTAAAAGGAAATGATCGGAAATAATTTCATACACTTATATTTTCAATTTAACCCATTACAACTTGCGTATTCAGTGTCATTGCTTCGAGACTCATTGCCAACGGTATGGAACTCGCCGATAAACATCACCTTGGGCGTAAACTGCGGCGTTCATGGCTCGTTTCATAGATTATAGCTTAAATTCTGTAGAAGAAATAGTTACCTGGAAGAAATTGTTATCGAAATATTCGTTGGAAAGTATCCACCAGCAATTTGAATATTATAAAACTTGTTGCCATCTTGACTGTGTGGGATTTAGATTCTGTGCTCTTGTTAAGAAAAACGGAACTCAAAGCGATATGCGCATAATTGCAGATGGTTTTTGGGATGAAGAATCGCGGAAATTTCAATATTTTTCTCCATTCTCAGATAGACCTAAACAAATTTTCGGGGATATACTTTTAGACCGGCTGATGAGAAAATAACCTGGATTTATCGATCAAGGAAGAGCCTCCGGATATGTGAAGAATTGTGATTTTTCGCATATCCTTGATTATCTTTGAAAAAAGGCTGTACCGGATAAAATAAAAGAATCCCGTCCGTTTGGCGGGATTCTTTTATTTTCGGGCGGAGAGTGAGGGATTCGAACCCCCGGTACCCCGAAGGGTACAACAGATTTCGAGTCTGCCCCGATCGACCACTCCGGCAACTCTCCGTTTGGAAGCGCAAAAGTCATAAAATTTTCTGACTTGCAAAAGCTGTCGGTCATTTTATTTGCAAATATTATGAAGATATGAGAACGAGCCCGATATCTTTGGCATCATTTTTATGGTATCATAAGCAAATTTAAAAACTGAGTAAAATGAATTTGACGCAATCATCAAATCCGGTATTTTCAAATTCTGTATTTGACAGGATCCAGACAGGTACACAGGGAGATAGGATGACTATTAACGGGACTGTAAATAAGACGGGTCTGATGTTACTGATCCTGACCTTTGCTGCCATTTTTACATGGCGCAAGTTTTTTGGTGCATATGATTATACCACGCCGCAGGAAGCTTTTTCTGCGGTGTCAACATGGCTTCTCATTGGAGGGATAGGCGGCTTTATAACCGCATTGGTGGCGACCTTCAGTCCCCGACGTTCTGCAATTGCAGCTCCTGTATATGCTGTTTTTGAAGGCTTGTTCCTGGGAGGGGTTTCTGCCCTTTTTGAAAGCATGTACCCTGGGCTGGTTATGCGGGCTGTAGCCCTGACATTCGGTGTGTTTTTTGTCATGCTTCTGTTATATCGTTCCGGGAAAATACGTGCAACAGGCAAATTCAGGATGATCGTGCTTGCTGCAACCGGAGGTATTGCGTTGGTTTACCTGGTCAGCTTCATTGCCGGCCTTTTTGGTGCAAATCTGACATTCCTTCACGACAGCAGTCCGTTAAGTATTGGTATCAGCCTGGTGATTGTGGCTGTCGCCGCTCTGAACCTGATTCTCGATTTTGATTTTATTGAAAGGGGAGCAGCCGCAGGCGCTCCGGTATACATGGAGTGGTATGGGGCGTTTGGCCTGATGGTCACGTTGATCTGGTTATACCTGGAACTGCTTCGATTGTTATCGAAGTTGGCTTCGAGCAGAGACTAAAAATAAAGCTGAAGAGCTGATCTGACAGGGACCTATAGTCCCTGTTTTTTTTTAGCTGATTAAATTGTTATTTTCGTCGGAATTTTTCAAGATACTGCGCATGCGAGTGATAGAAGTAAATGATAAGGCTTCGGTGAACGCTTTTCATGAGCTCCCGTATTTGATATACAGGAGCGATCCAAACTGGATTCCTCCGTTGCGATCGATGGTGGAGTTGACGCTTAATCCGAAGGGTAACAATAGTCTGAAAGGAGGTGGCGTGTGCAGGTGGCTTGTGCAGGAAAATGGAAAAGTAGTTGGACGGATTGCTGCCTTTTACGTGCAGACGTATGCGTACAGCTTTGAACAACCGACAGGTGGAATTGGCTTCTTTGAATGCACTGACAATCAGGAGGCAGCCAATTTGCTTTTCAAAACGGCCTGCTCCTGGCTTACGGAGCATCGCATGGAAGCAGTAGACGGGCCAATCAATATTGGTGAGAATTTTTTTAACTGGGGACTTTTAGTGAAAGGCTTCATGCCGCAGAGTTTTGGAATGCCTTATAATCCGCGATACTATCGGTCATTGTTTGAAAATTTTGGTTTTAAAACCTTTTATGAACAATATAGCTATCACCTCGACATTACCAGTCCTGATCTGCCGGAGCGGTTTTGGAAGATTGCGGGCTGGATGGCAAAGAAACCGGGGTACCGTTTTGAACAATTCCGTTTTTCAGAAAAAAAAATATTCATCAGGGATTTCATTGAGATATACGAGCAAGCCTGGGTTAAGCACGATAATTATAAGCGAATTGTAGCGGACGATATCGAAACTATGCTTGAACAGTCAAAAATGATGATTGACGAAGAGTTCATCTGGTTTGTTTATCACGAGGATACGCCGATCGCCTTATTAATGATGGTACCCGATATGAATCAGCTTTTTCGCTATTGTCGAAACGGGAAGCTGAACCTGCTTAAGTTATTGAAATTGACGTATCTGAAGCGGAGGAAGGTGATCAACCGGTGTAGGGTGCTGGTTATGGGAGTGATCCCGCGGTTTCAGAAGTCGGGTATCGAATCTGCGATTTTTTGGCAGCTCAGACAGGTTCTGCTGAAGAAGAACTGGTACAATGAGATGGAATTGGGGTGGGTCGGCGATTTCAATCCCAAAATGATTTCCATTTTCAAAGCCGTAGGAGGGGTACACGCCAAGACACATCTCACACTCCGGTATTTATTTGACCGGTCGAAGGATTTTAAACGTTCGGCTATAATAGAAGACTAAGGTAAATTTGTTGTAAATTCGACTATATTTTGACACTTATGCAACTGAAAGTAGTAGAATCACCCGATACTAAAAAGCTGTTTCATGAAGTTCCGCGACTGAGCTATAAAAATGATCTGAATTGGGCGGCTCCATTTGACGCGATGATTGAAAATACATTCAGCGCGGCGAAAAATCCCTCCTTCAAGGGAGGCGAAGCCAGTCGTTGGATCCTTCTTGATGATCAGGACCATTTGTTGGGGCGAATTGCCGCCTTTGTAAACTATGAAAAGGCAAAAACTTACGGACTGCCTACCGGCGGATGTGGGTTTTTTGAGTGTGCCGACAGACAGGAGGCAGCCAATATTTTGTTCGATACTGCCAGGGAATGGCTTAAGGAGAGAGGAATGGAAGCAATGGATGGGCCTGTGAATTTCGGGGAAAACTATATGAACTGGGGATTGCTGGTTGACGGATTTATGCCGCAGGGCTATGGAATGCCGTACAACCCACCGTATTACCTTCAATTATTTGAAAATTATGGATTTGAGGTGTACTTCAAACAGTATAGTTATCACCTCGATTATACGGTACCCTTCTCTGAACGCTTCTGGAAAATTGCAGGTTGGGTTGCGCAGAAACCTGATTATTCGTTCCGCCATTTTGAATTCAGCGAAGCTGAGAAATTTATCCGCGACTTTTGTTGTATTTATGATGAAGCGTGGCGTTTTCATGGTCATTTTAAACCGCTTAACCCACAAGACTTAAGGGATTTTCTTACTGATGCCAGGCCAGTGCTCGATCCCGAAATGATCTGGTTTGCCTATCATAAGGATGAACCCATTGCACTCTTTGTGATGATGCCCGATATTAACCAGATTTTCCGTAAACTGGACGGTAAGCTGAATCTCTGGAACATGATAAAATTCTTTTACTATAAAAGAAGAAAGATCATCAACCGTACCCGGATCCTGATCATGGGGGTAGTTCCGAAATACCAACGGTCGGGGATTGAATCAGCAATTTTCTGGCATCAGGACAAACTGATGAAAAAGAAGCCTCAGTATAAGGAGGTCGAATTGTCATGGGCGGGTGATTTTAATCCGAAAATCGTCTCCATCTATGAATCGGTAGGAGGAAAACATGTGAAAACCCATTATACAATGCGTTACCTTTTTGACAGAAACAGACCTTTTGAAAGGGCTCCGGTCATTCATTAATTTTAAAAGAATAAATTAAAAATTTTTGGATTTTACTTAAGTATGTGTATATTTGCAGCCCAATTATCATACAAGCCGAAGTAAAAGGATTATACCATGAAACGACCTGGAGGAAATTTCTCGCAAAGGGAGTTTCGTGAGACAAATAAAAAACAAATTATAAACACATGAAAAAAGGAATACACCCGGATAGTTATCGTTTGGTCGCATTCAAGGATATGTCGAACGGCGAAGTTTTTTTGACCAAGTCAACTATTCAAACCAGAGAAACTGAAGTGGTTGAGGGAAAGGAATATCCTGTGGTAAAACTGGAAATTTCCAGCAGTTCACATCCATTCTATACGGGTAAAATGAAACTTGTGGATACGGCAGGTCGTGTTGATAAGTTCATGAACCGTTACCAGAAGCATATGGATGCAAGGAAGAAATAATCGATGAGTTGATGATAAAATTAAAAGCTTCGCACGACGAAGCTTTTTTTTTATCTTACTTTGTGGTTAAATCACAAGAATATGAATATTATTTTGTTTGAAACCGATCAGCGTAATTGTTTATTGCCCCTTTGTTACACGAGGCCTGTAGCGTCATTACGTACCGGCATTTTAACGATCCGGGAGAAATGGGAATCGAGGATCGAGGGGCAGTATTCATATAGAACCGAAGACTACCTGAAGGAAAAATTTCCTTTTCATGCAGAAGAGGATAATTTGATGCTATCGGCACATATTTGTCCGACAAATGAATTGGCTGATCAAATCAAACAAATAAAGACCGGAGAAGGAGTAATTTGGAATGGTATTCCTGTTGCTGCCCGATTGAACAGGCAGGGAGCTATCGGGTATCCGGCCCAGGTCAATAAAATTGTATGGTCTGATTTTAAAGGTGAGCTTGGTTTAGTGAGATATCCATGGGATTTGATAACCATAAACGATAATCAGATCAGACTTGATTTTGAACTCCTTACCAGAGGAAGAAAATCTGCGCCCATCAGTTGCACCAATCACCTGACCGGTGCAGAGCATATCTTTCTGGAAGAAGGAGCAACGATTGAATTTGCAACGATTAATGCTTCAGCGGGACCAGTATATATTGGGAGGGATGCCGAAATCATGGAAGGTTCCTTGATCCGCGGGCCTTTTGTATTATGTGACCATGGGACCGTGACCATGGGCAGCAGGATTTACGGTGCGACAACAGTGGGGCCTTATGCAAAGGTAGGGGGAGAAATTATTCAGTCAATCATTCTGGGATATTCAAGCAAGGCTCATGACGGTTTTATTGGGCATTCTGTGGTTGGGCAATGGTGTAATCTCGGGGCCGGCACGAATGTGTCGAACATGAAGAACAACTATGACAAAGTGAAAGTATGGAGTTATCCTCACAATAAATTTGTTCGTACCGGATTACAGTTTTGCGGTCTGATCATGGGAGACCATTCAAAAACCGGAATCAGTACCATGCTCAATACGGGAACTGTTATTGGTGTGGGATGCAATATTTATGGCAGTGGCTTTCCAAGGCAATTCGTACCCTCTTTTTCCGAAGGCGGTGCGCATGGTTACGAAATCCATACATTGAAAACGGTGTTCAGCACAGCCGAAAAAGCCATGATCCGGCGTAACCGGGTACTGACAGACGTAGACCAGCGGATTCTTACGGCTGTATTTGACCGTTCCGCTCCATACAGAAAGTTTTAACAAATTAAAATTGCTTGTCTCATTCGTTTTACTCCTAATTAATTGGAAATTGAACGGGAACGCTGACTTTGGCACGGCGATTGCCTCTGAATGAACCGGATTTTGATTTGGATGGGTACCCGTCAGAATGTCAGCAGGCAAAGGATATTTTATGGGCAAAAAAGGACAAGAATATAAAAAAATGATATTTTCTGGCTTTTCCAGTGACGATACAGATTTAATTCCGATTATGGCTGATGGCGATGATTCGGAGTTTGAGAATTTTAAAGCACCCGAAGTATTGCCAATTTTACCGTTACGGAATACGGTATTATTTCCCGGCGTGGTTATTCCAATTACAGTTGGCCGGCAGAAATCGCTGAAGCTTATTCAGGATGCTTCCCGAACAGATAAATTTTTGGGGACAGTGACTCAGATTGACGGATCGGTTGACGATCCGGAGAAAAGGGACCTCTACAAGATCGGTACAGTGGCGCAGATCCTTAAGATTCTGGAAATGCCGGATGGTTCAACATCCGTGATCATTCAAGGTAAAAGACGTTTTGAAGTAGCAGAATATCAGGAGGAATTTCCTTACTTCAAGGCAAGGGTGACCTTACTGGATGAGCTTACTACGGGCACCAATACGGTAGAATTTCAGGCTATAGTGAGCTCACTGAAGGACTTGTCAATCAAAATAGCGCAATACGCTTCGAACGTACCCCCTGAAGCTACGTTTGCCGTTAAAAATATAGAGAATTCCGCTTTCCTGATCAATTTTATATGTTCCAACAGTGATCTGAAAGTGGAAGAAAAGCAGAACCTGCTTGAAATGAGCGACATCAGAGAACGGGGGATTCAGGTGATGTCCTTTCTGGTGCGTGAGGTTCAAATGCTTGAATTAAAGCGCGACATCCAGTCGAAAGTTAAACTTGAACTGGATCAGCAGCAAAGGGAATTCCTCCTCAATCAGCAAATTAAGACTATTCAGAATGAACTTGGCGGCAATCCGGTAGAACAGGAGATCAGTGATTTAAGGGAGGCAGCAAAAAATAAAAAATGGAGTGAGGAGGTTTCCGTTTATTTCGAAAAGGAAACAGCTAAACTGTCAAGGCTAAATCCGGCTGCCGGTGAGTATTCTGTGCAGTATTCGTATTGCCAGACGCTGCTTGACCTTCCATGGAATGAATATACTGAAGATAATTTTGACCTGAAACATGCCGAGAAAGTGCTTAACAATGAGCATTACGGACTGGAGAAAGTGAAGGAACGTATTCTTGAGCATCTGGCTGTGCTGAAATTAAAAAAGGATATGAAGGCTCCTATTCTTTGTCTTTATGGACCTCCGGGAGTTGGAAAGACCTCTTTGGGAAAGTCAATTGCCAATGCATTGGAAAGAAAGTACGTCCGGATGAGTTTGGGTGGATTGCATGATGAGTCTGAAATCCGGGGTCACCGTAAAACCTATATTGGAGCTATGCCCGGACGGATTATTCAGAATATTAAGAAAGCGAGGTCCGGCAATCCGGTATTTATTTTGGATGAAATCGACAAGGTTTCCAGCGATTTTCACGGAGATCCCGCATCTGCGTTGCTGGAAGTACTGGATCCTGAACAGAACTCAGAATTTCATGACAATTACCTGGAAATAGAGTATGACCTGTCAAAAGTATTGTTTATTGCTACTGCCAATACGCTGAATACAATTGCTCCGCCATTGCGGGACCGGCTTGAGCTGATTGAGATAAGCGGCTATATCGCTGAGGAGAAAATTGAAATTGCCAATCGTCACCTGATTCCAAAGCAGTTGGAAAATCATGGGCTGGAAGCAGATCAGATCATCTTTCGGAATGATATCATCCATCACATGATAGAACATTATACCAGGGAATCAGGCGTCCGTGAACTTGATAAGAACATAGCAAAAATCGTCCGCAGGATTGCAAAAAAGATCGCCTTCGACGAACCTTACGGGAAAGAACTCACACAAGCCGATATTCGTGAATACCTGGGCGTAGTCAAATATACGCGTGAAAATTATCAGGGAAATGAATTTTTGGGCGTTGTAACCGGATTAGCCTGGACTGCTCATGGCGGAGAGATCTTATTCATAGAATCGAGCCAGAGCAAAGGGAAAGGTAATCTTACGCTGACAGGAAATCTTGGTGATGTGATGAAGGAATCAGCCATGCTGGCTCTGGAATACCTCAAATCACATGCGGAGGATCTGGCGCTGAATGCGTCGGTTTTTGAAAATTGCAACTGGCATATTCATATCCCGGAAGGAGCGATTCCCAAAGATGGCCCTTCGGCAGGCGTTACCATGGTTACTTCACTGGCCTCGGTGATGACCAACCGGAAGATAAGAAAAAATATTGCCATGACAGGTGAAATTACATTGAGGGGAAAGGTGTTGCCGGTGGGTGGAATTAAGGAAAAGATTCTGGCAGCCAGGCGTGCAGGAATCAAAGAAGTTCTTCTGTCGGATGAAAACAGGAAAGAAATAGAGGAAATTAAGCCAATTTACCTGAAAGGGCTGAAATTCCGCTTCGTAAAAAAAATTAGTGAAGTGCTCGATTACGCGTTGTTAAAATGAGAGATCAGAAACAGGAAATGAATATCGTTCCCGGTTTTGAAGTATTTTTTAATTTATCGGCAGAAAGTTTAGCTTTTCAAACGAGGCCAGATAGGAGCGTTTAATTTTTGTTTTAAGAGTCAACTCTTTGTAGCTTAAAATGCATGTCCTGGTTTTCTTCTCAATTCTCTTTAAGTATTGCAGGTTAACATACGCCGAACGACTGACTTTCAATACCCGTTTGGAATTAATAAACGACATCACTTTGAATACATTCAGCATGATTAATTCTTCGTCGCCTTCCCGGGTATAGATCCGGCAATAGGCTGAATCTGCTTTATACAACATGATGTCGTCCGGGTTGACAAAAATGACGCCGGTTCGGGTGCGAAGTTTGATTTTGGGGATGACTTTATTGGTTTTCATCAAAAAGTCCATTCGGCGCTCAAGCTCCTTGCGTTTGACTTTGGTTTGATATCTGTTGATCACTGCGATGATATCCTCAGGTCCAAACGGCTTTAAAAGATAGTCGAGTGGTTCAATTCGAAGTGCACGAAATGCATATTTACTATGGGCAGTAGTGAAAACTACTTCCGTTTTCAGATCGTTTTCCCTGATTGTTTCTGCCACTTCCAGACCATCAATATCAGGCATATCGATATCAAGAAAGACAATGTCCGGGTTCTTTTTCAGAAGAAGTTGAATACCTTTTTGAGGACTTGTTGTTTTAGCAATAAGCTCAATTTCATTGAAGGCCTGAAGGTAGATTTCCAAGAGCGATAAGGCATCTTCGTCATCTTCAATGATTATTGCAGTGATATTTCTTTCAACTGTCATGATTATTCAACGTCCAATTCGCTGAGAATTTTCAGACTCTTCCAGGAACCTTTTATTTTGATCTTCTTTTCTCCGCTTGCCAAAATACAGGTACTCTCAGGCCTGTTGATTTCTAAAAGCTTGTCTCGGTTGATCAAATAGGATCTGCTGATCCGGAAAAATCGCAGACCTGAAAAGCTCTTTTCGATCATTCCCAGATAGTTATTGCTCAGCTCTTTTTCACCGTTCTCCGTGTAAATAAACGTATACGCGCCGTATGCTTCACAGTAGACAATTTCATCCGGATCAAACAGAATGTGACTGTTTGTCGTGGATAACCTGATTCTTTGTTTGTTGTCGATTTTTTGGAGGGCCAGGGACAGCTTTTTGCCGGGACCTGCATTTCTTTTTCCCAGAAATTTATTAATGACCCTCTCCAGCTCTTCTTTTTTTACCGGCTTTAAAAGAAAGTCGTAAACACCGCTTTTGATAGCCGAAATGGCCGGCTCCTCAGATCCGCTAATCACCACTACATGTGAAGGCAACTCACGCTTTTCGATAAGTTCCATTAATTCAGTTCCCTTGCGGCCGGGCATCAGGATATCAAGAAGAATCAGATCAGGCATAAAACTGATTGTTTTATACACGGCGTCTTCGACGTTTTCTGATTCCTCAATTGTCCCGATGATATGAGGCATGCGTTTGAGATAATGAATGAGCAGATGACGAGCCTCCTTCTCGTCATCAACGATCAGTACTTTAATAAGATCATTATCCATAATTTAAGCTGCTGTTGCAAATTTAACAAAAAAATCAATTCATCAGAATAAACCGTATAGAAATTGCCATTATGAAAGGTTCATTTCCGGCAAAGTTTTCTGTCATAGGCCCAAAATGCATTCCAAGTTCAGTACGTAAAAGATTTAATAGACCATCGAAGCCTGAGGTATTAAAAAAGCATAAATTTGTAAAAAATGAGATATGATAAAGATGAAAGAAACCACGAGGAATATCCTGCTTACAGTCGGAATCCTGTTTTTGCTTTTTTTGGTGTGGTATTTCCGTTCCATTGTTGGCTACATTCTTATCGCTGCTGTTTTATCACTGACGGGACGGCCAGTGGTACGATTTCTTCAAAAATTAAAGATTGGTGGCTTCAGGTTTTCGAAGAGTCTGTCAGCGCTCATTACCCTTGTCCTGATGTGGATCATCTTTGCCGGATCATTCAGTTTTATGATCCCTCTGCTGATTAACGAATTTAATCAGCTTTCGGCAATTGACCCTCAATTGGTCATGTCCGAAATTGAGGGCCCGCTGAGACAGTTAATGACTTTGGTGGGAAGCCGGTCAGCCACAGCCGAAGATTGGACCTTATTCGATATTATAAAAGCACAGTTTGGAGAAAATTTTAATTTTTCTCAGTTGTCAAATATTTTTGGTATCGTTGCCGGTGCATTGGGCGATTTTTTTATTGCCCTTTTTTCCATTTCTTTTATTACTTTTTTCTTTTTGCAGAAAGAGACCATGTTTAAGGAAGGGGTTTTGTTGTTCGTTCCCACCGCATATGAGGAACAGGTTTTAAGAATACTGAATTCCGTTTATTTGTTGCTTAAGCGTTATTTTATAGGGCTTGTACTTGAAATTTTTATGGTTGGATTATTGACCACCGCAGGACTTACCATTGTGGGGCTTGGCTTTAATCATGCTATTGTGATCGGGGTTTTCTGCGGATTATTTAATATTATTCCTTACTTAGGGCCTTGGATCGGTGCCGTGATCGGTCTGCTGATCGGAGTGGCGATCAATGTACACGTCAACTTCATGACCAACACGCTTCCTCTTCTGGGGTTCATGACGATAGTTTTTGTCCTTGTACAAATGGTCGATAATTTACTGTTTCAGCCATTGATCTATTCCAGTAGCATAAAGGCGCATCCTCTGGAAATTTTTCTTGTTATACTGGTGGCCGGTAACCTGGCGGGAATAACCGGAATGATCCTTGCTATTCCGGTCTACACCGTCCTCCGTGTGATAGCCGGAGAATTTTTGGAAGATTTGAAAGTGGTCAGGAAACTCACGAAAAATATGCAATAATCTTTCTTCCGTTGTAAGGCTTCTTCATTTGGATCAAAGAGCAGCACGCTTTGTCGATGAACGATGCTTTTTATCAATCATTTATTCGCTGATAAGAAAATCGGGAAGAGGCTTCTCTGCCTCTTTTTTATTTTTTTCGACAGGTAAGGAAAACCTAAGTCTTGAAAGATTGTTAAAGTCTGTTGAGTTGCGAAATCCTAAAGTTAAAAAAGACTTATTAAAGCTTGCAGAATGAAACGAGAGCCCTCCGCTGTTCCTGGTTACAGGTTTTTGCCTTTGAGTTATTTACTTATTTTCTTTATTTTAATTGGAAATCCTTCAGCCATTTTTGCGAAAGAAGGAGGAGCTGTTCAAGGGCATTCACACGAAGATATAAAAAGGGGAGAACGTTTTTTTAAAGGCCTTCTTCCTTTTAACCGTCAGGGACCCTCATGTGTCTCATGTCATAATCTCAGTCCCTCTGATACGATGAACTGGAATCCTTCGGCCATCGAAATTGCAGTGAAATACATTGAGAAGGATGAAGCTTCATTGCAGACAGCCCTGATGCAGCCAATGGGAGCCAAAATGGCGCAGGTACATGCCGGTTTCCAGTTTGAGGAGAAGGATCTGAAAGCAATGAAGGCCTATTTGGATGATTTGGCCATGACGGGAATGCCCCCTGTAAAACCAACGGTTTATAATCTGTTGATTTTCATATTCCTGGGTCTGATGATCACATGGGCAATCCTGGAGTTGATTTTTTTTAGAAAGATTAAATTCCGTGTTATTCCTCTTACCATCTTCATTGTTTCATTCGGAATACAGATCAGCATGGTGCTTAGGGAAGGTACCCGGCTGGGATTGTCTCCTGGTTATGCCCCTGTTCAGCCAATCAAATTTTCACATAAAGTGCATGCCGGAGATAATGGCATCGATTGTATGTATTGTCATCATACTGCCGAGCAGAGTAAAACTGCAGGCATTCCCGCGATGAATCTTTGTATGAACTGCCATGTCTTGATCCGTGAGGGTTCTCACTCGGGAAAATTTGAAATTGCCAAAATTGTTGATGCCGTTGAAAATAAAAAGCCTGTTGAATGGGTCCGTATTCATAATCTGCCGGATCATGTGTTCTTTAGTCATGCCATTCATGTAGGTTCCGCCAAACTGGATTGCGCCAAATGCCACGGACCTGTAGCGGAAATGGACATCATGAAGCAGCATTCTGATCTGTCAATGGGATGGTGCATCAATTGCCATAGAGAAACGCAGGTTCAGTTTACAGAAAACGGCTATTACGAATCATTTAAAAAGATGCATGGAGAATATACCATGAAAGATTTGAAGCGGATGACGGCTGCAGATGTTGGTGCAAATGATTGCATGCGTTGTCACTATTAAAATAAAAACAATCAAAAAAGATAATTTTGATGGAGAAAACATATTGGAGAAGCCTCGATGAGTTGGAAGATCCGAAAGCCCTGCGTATCAGGGAAGCACGGGAAGAATCAAAGCAAAAAAGCCTCCTTTATAGAAAGACGGACGAAGGTGATTCAGGAAGTTCACGGCGCGATTTTTTGAAAACATTAGGGTTTAGTCTGGCGGCTACCGCCTTAATAAGCGGTTGTGAGCGTCCGGTAAATAAAGCGATTCCCTATTTGATCAAACCTGAAGAAATTACCCCCGGTCAGGCCAGTTATTATGCCTCATCCTATTTTGATGCGGGAGATTATTGCAGTGTGGTGGTAAAGGTGCGCGATGGCAGGCCGATAAAAATAGAAGCGAATGAACTTAGTTCGATATCCCGGCAAGGCACCAGCGCACGCATACAGGCATCTATACTGAATCTGTACGACGGAGCCCGTTATAAGGGCCCGCAATACAGGAGCAAAGACATTAAATGGCAAGATGCCGATCTTGAAATTGTGAAGACGCTGAACGAGATCAGGCAACAAAACGGTCGTTTGGTATTGCTTACCCAAACGGTCATTTCCCCCTCTGCAAAGCAGGTGATCAATCAGTTCCTGAATGCCTGGCCAGGTACCACATGGGTACAGTACGATGCTGTTTCAGCGTCGGGAATGCTGATGGCCAACAGGAAGAGTTTTGGCATTCAGGCTATTCCTGATTACCGATTCGATAAGGCTAAAGTCGTAGTCAGTTTTGGGGCCGACTTTTTAGGAACCTGGCTCTCTCCTGCTGAATATACCCGTCGTTATACTGATGCGCGGAAGCTTGATGCAGGTCAGCGGGATATGTTGAGACATTATCAGTTTGAAGCTGCCATGTCACTGACCGGTTCCAATGCCGATATCCGCTTCCCGGTGAAGCCTTCGGAAGAAGGTGGTATCGTATTGTCGCTTTATAACGAAATCGCAAAGGCGAAAGGTGCAGGACAACTGAGCGGAGTGCAAACGAAAGTGGATGTAACAGGACTTGCCGAAGAATTGCTCGAAAACGAGGGTAAATCGATAATCGTTTCCGGAAGTAATGACGAAAATATTCAAATGCTGGTGAACGGGATCAATCAGCTCCTGGGAAATTACGGACAGACCATTCTTTGGGAGTCTGCCCTGCAGATCAGAAAAGGGACGGATCAGGAGATGAAAACCCTGGTTGCAGATACGCTTGCAGGAAAAATTGACGGATTAATCGTTTGGGGTGTTAACCCGGTTTATGATTATCCGGAAGGAAGGGAACTGGAAGCCGCCATCAGCAAGATGAAGCTGTCAGTGTCGTTTGCCGAACGGCAGGACGAAACTACGAGAGCGTGTGCGTACATTTTGCCCGAGCCCAACTACCTGGAATCATGGAATGACCTGGAACCAAAGTCAGGTTTTTATAGCCTCTCGCAACCCACTGTAGCTAAGCTATTTAATTCAAGAAATGCCGAAGAAAATCTGATGGCCTGGGGCGGGCAGCAAGGCTCATGGGCTGATTATATTAAAAAACGATGGAAGTCTGAATTTTACTTCCGTCAATCAGAATATACTGATCCGGAAATATTCTGGAACTATACCCTGCAAAAGGGAATATTCGAACCCGGTGATTCAGCCGTCACCGGAACGTGGGAGGCATCAGGGCTTTCTGCAGCCGCTTCCGCCCTGAAAGAAGCACAAGCAGGAAAAGAAGTGGTTCTATATGAAAGTATAGCGATTGGAAACGGTAAATATGCCAATAATCCCTGGTTGCAGGAGCTTCCTGACCCTGTCGCAAAGATCAGTTGGGATAATTATGCATCGGTGCCGGTTGCATTTGCGAAAGAACAGGGACTGGAAAACGAACAGGTAATAAAAATCAACGGTGTCGAACTTCCGGTATTCGTTCAGCCTGGTCAGGCCGAAGGAACGATTGCTGTTGCGCTGGGTTATGGCAGGGAGTTTGCCGGAAAGGTAGGTAACGGAGTCGGAACAAATATGTTCCCCCACGTTGCCGATCAGGGAGGAAACCGGCAGTACTATCTGGTCAATGCAACGGTTGAGCCGGTTGCAGGAAAGACTTATTTGCTGGCTTTATCGCAAACTCATCACTCCATGGAAGGGCGTCCCATTGTTCGTGAAGCTAATCTGGACGAATACCTGTTGAAGCCCGATGCAGGCAATGAAATGCACGAAGAATTTGAGAAGAAGCACGTGACACTTTACCCGGAAAGGGAGTTTCCGGCGCATCATTGGGGGATGGCCATCGATTTGAACTCCTGTACCGGTTGCGGAAGTTGCGCCATCGCATGCCAGGCTGAGAATAATATACAGGTAATTGGGAAGGAGCAGGTACGCAACCGCCGGATCATGCATTGGATCAGGATAGACCGATATTATTCAGGAGAGATATCAAACCCTGATGTCTCGTACCAGCCGGTGATGTGCCAGCATTGCGATAACGCGCCCTGTGAGAATGTTTGCCCTGTTGCCGCCACACCTCACAGTTCGGAGGGACTGAATCAGATGGCTTATAACCGCTGCGTGGGAACGAAATACTGTATCAACAACTGCCCATACCGGGTACGGAGATTCAACTGGTTTAAGTATGTAGACAACGATAAATTCGATTACAACGCAAACAACGATCTCGGAAGAATGGTACTTAATCCGGATGTAACGGTTCGCTCAAGAGGTGTAGTTGAAAAGTGCTCGATGTGTGTTCAGCGAATTCAGGAAAAAAAGCAGACAGCAAAGTTGGAAGGAAGAATGATCGCAGAGGGTGAAATCAAAACCGCCTGCCAACAGTCGTGCCCTGGTAACGCGATTGTGTTTGGCGATCTGAATAACCCGGAAAGCAGGATCAGCAAATTATTTAAAGATAAGCGCAACTATCATCTGCTGGAAGAATTGCACACGTTGCCCTCAGTGGGATATTTAACGAAAGTAAGGAACAAAGCCTGATAATGAATGACCTATGTATAATTTACAGATCAGAGGAAAACATATTCACGGAGATAAATCTCTGGGACAGATATCGACCGATATCATTGCGCCAATTGATGCCCGGACCCCGTTATGGTGGTCTGCCGCGCTGGTAGTGAGCCTTGGATTATTCGGTTGGGGTATTTATAGCATGTATATCACCGTGACGCAGGGAATCGGTACCTGGGGCGTCAATAATACCGTCGCTTGGGGATGGGCCATTATTAATTTTGTATGGTGGATTGGTATCGGACATGCGGGGACCGCATTTTCCATCTTTCTGCTGATTCTGAGGCAGACCTGGAGAACGGCGATCAATCGTGCCGCTGAGGCGATGACGGTGGTGGCGGTCGGCTGTGCGGCGTTGTTCCCGCTTCTGCACATGGGCCGTCCCTGGCTGTTCTTTTTCATTTTTCCTTATCCCAATACCCGCGGACCCTTATGGGTTAACTTTAATTCTCCTCTTTTCTGGGACTTTGTTGCCATCTCGGCTTATCTGCTGATCTCAGCCAGCTTCTGGTATTTTGGTATGGTTCCCGATTTCGCGACCATTCGCGATACGACCAAATCAAAAATAAAAAGAGCAATTTATGGGTTTTTTTCATTCGGATGGACAGGTTCATCCAAACAATGGCTGCGTTTTGAGGCCTTGAGTTTTGTACTGGGAGGTATTGCCGCCGTATTGGTCGTGTCGGTACACTCGATCGTATCAACCGATTTTGCCGCCGGCGTCGAACCTGGCTGGCATACCACAATCTTTCCCCCCTATTTCGTGGTAGGGGCGATCTTTTCGGGTTTTGCCATGGTGTTAACACTCGTGACATTAATGCGCAAACTCTATAAAATGGAAGATTTTATTACCGACTCCCACGTCGATGCGGTTTGCCGGGTGTTGATCTTTATTTCGCTGATCATGGGTACAGCTTACCTGACCGAGATCTTTATGGCCTGGTATTCAGGTTCCACTTACGAAATGTATACCTTCTTCCACAACCGGATTTTTGGGGAATATGCATTCCAGTTCTGGGCCATGTTTATATGCAATGCCATCATCCCGCAGTTGTTCTGGTTCAAATCTGTCAGGAGCCGGTTGTGGATTGTGTTTATGATCTCCATTCTGATCAACATCGGCATGTGGTTCGAACGGTTTAACATTGTTGTGACCTCATTGAGTAAAAATTATATCCCGGCGAACTGGGCCGGCTACTCGCCGACTATCATCGAGATTGGACTTTTTGTCGGTACCCTTGGCATGTTCTCTGCAGGAGTTCTGTTATTTTTTCGCTACATTCCAATGATTGCTATTTCTGAGATCAAAAGTGTAGCGAAACACGACAAGGAACCGGATCTGACGCAATTTTTATCGCATGAAACAAATGAAACTCAAGTAAAGCACTAAGATGAACAAGTATATGGTCGGTGTTTTTAACGATGAATTTGATCTGGTCAAAGCTTTTGACCAGGTTAAAGCAAGCGGAAATAAAATTGATGAGGTTTTTACACCTTATCCTATCCATGAAGTGATTGTGAAAATGGGTAAAAGGACAAGGATTAGTCATGCCGCTTTTTTTTACGGCGTTTTCGGAGCAGCTTCCCTGCTTGGATTTATGTATTTTGCTTCAGTCATAAGCTGGCCGCTGAATTTCGGAGGAAAACCCACAAATGCATTCCCTTCCTTCCTGGTCATAACCATCGTGGGAACGATCCTGGTCGTTACCATCCTGACTTTACTCACATTTTCATTCCGGGCACAGGTATTCCCCGGGAAAAAGCCGGATATTGTTGATTTGCGCGCTACCAATGACAAATTTATTCTGGTTGTTGATTCGAATGCTCCGGAATTTCAACCTGAACAAGTAGAAAAATTATTAAAGGATAACGGTGCTTTAGAGGTTTATTTAAATGTTGAACCGCCTGTAAAATTATAAGACCATGAGCCTGAGAAATGGAATAAGTCTCGTATTGATCGTTCTTTCGGCGATTATTTTTACTTCCTGTGACAGGAACAGGAATACAACCGGATGGCAGTATTTTGATGACATGATCAGCTCGCCGGCGTATGAAACTTACACGCGCAACCCTAATTTTTCTGACGGAAAAACGATGCAGCCTCCTGTTGAGGGGACGATCCCGCGTGGATATATGAAGTATCAGTATGAGAAAAATGACAGTGACCGGGTGAAGGCAGGGATTACTATTCACAATCCTCTCGAACCCACATCCCGGAATCTGGAAAGAGGAAAAAAGATTTATACGGTTTATTGTTCCAGTTGCCATGGCGATCAGGGAAACGGACAAGGGCAGTTATTTACATCCAAAAAATATCCCTTTCCACCCGCCAATCTTCTTTCTGATAAAGTGCGCAATGTACCTGACGGGGAAATTTACCATGTTATCTCCGTGGGTTGGGGGATCATGGCCGAGCACGGATCGATGATCCGTCCGGATGACCGTTGGAAGGCGGTCTTGTATATCCGGAATGAATTGCAAAGAAAAAGTAATGAGTAGCGAGTAATGAGTATCGGGTAGTGAGCCTGAAGAACAGGAACGTTGAACCAAATAATGATTTGAAAATTTAACACATAACGATTTTGCTTATCATGATAATCGAAAAATTTATAGTACCGAGGAAGTTGAATTTAATTACTTACGGGTTAATGCTGATCGGAGTGATCACCTTCATTGCCGGTTTTATTTTGAGTCCCGACAGGACCTGGGCCAACTATCTGCTCAACAATTTTTATTTTATTTCACTGGCTATAGGTGCATCTTTTTTTATCAGCCTCCAATACATTTCTCAATCCGGCTGGTCGGCTGCGTTCAAGCGTATTCCTGAAGCAATGGCTGCCTACATTCCTTTTGCCGCTGTTTTCTTTGTCCTGTTGATCTTTGGCCTTCATCATCTGTATGAATGGTCACACCCTCAGGTTGCTGAACAAGATCATCTCATCGCCCATAAGGCGCCTTATTTGAATGTGCCGTTTTTCATGATCCGGATCGTCGTGTTTTTTGCTGTTTGGATTTATCTCACAAAACTCATGCGTCGTATTTCTCTGAAGGAAGATGCTGAAGGAGGAATGACCGCTTTTTACAAATCGGAGCATCTGTCGAGGATCTTTATTTTTGTGGTGGCCATAACTTTTTCAGTATTCGCTATAGATATGCTCATGTCACTTGAAGTCCATTGGTTTAGCACCATATACGCGGCCAAGATGTTTGTGTCGGCTTTTTTACATGGTTCAGCCGTCATCGCGCTGATTGTAATCCTTCTGAACAGATTTGGGTATCTTAAATTGCTGAACCGTTCCCATTTGCACGATTTTACCCGATATATCTTCATGCTGTCTATTGTTTGGGGTTACTTCACATTTGCCCAGTTCATGCTGATCTGGTACGGAAATATACCTGAAGAAACCATCTTTTATGTCAGGCGAAGTGAAGGGGTGTACGGGATATTGTTCTATGTGAGCATTATCCTGAACTGGTTTCTTCCCTTCCTGTTTTTGATGCCCAGGAGCTCATCGCGAAGTAAAATGGTGATGATTCCGGTGATCCTCCTGCTAATCGTCGGACAGTACGTCGAGTTATATTATGAAATCTGGCCGATCGCGGTGGGTGATGCCGGCTTTGGATTGGTCGAGATCGGTTCCTATCTCGGGTATGCCGGGCTCTTTACCTGGGTCGTGACGACCTGGCTCGCGAAAGCCAATCTGATACCTGTGAATCATCCTTAACTGAAGGAAAGCATCACGCATCATTTTTAATCCTTACGTTGCTTTTTAAAATGTGAAAGCGTCTGTTTGACCGGGTCAATAAGAGGCTGCAATTTGATCACTAACCTCACGCCTGCTGAATCATTATGCTGTTCAATATTGATTTCCGTGGTTTTATAGCCATTAAGGCTGACCGACAAACTGGTAATTATTTCCGGGATGTTCCACAAACGGAATTCCCCTTTTTCATTTGTAATCGTTCCCAGAGGGTTAACCAGATCAATGATGCTGATATTTACCCCATATAAAGGATTTTCGGTCACTTCATCGATGACCTTTCCCCATACGTTTTTTGTAGGATCCTTCCCTGCTGAGGAGATTAAAAAGGGTAATATCAGCAGGCTGAAAATAAAAATAAAAGCTGCTTTCATGAGAGTAATTGTTTCTGTTGTTTCCGGCAAATTGGGCTTAAAAAAATCAAAACACGGGAATTCAATTCCGCATCCGAGCTTATCACTCATTGTTCTACCATGATGCACTTCATTTACAAAAGGTTGCGCAGGCAGAGTTAATTATTTTAGGAAAGATTTTCTCCGATCTTTTAAATCGGGGAATCATCCCGTTGAGGCTACCGGAAGTTGAAAAGAGGGCAGGCCTTATTGGTTGTTCATTATCTGACCACTTGATAACCACGTTTTTCTATAGCAGCAATGATCTCTTTTTCACTGGTGCCTGAAGGATCGAAGGTAACATGTGCGGTCGAGTCTTCATGATTTACTTCAACAGCCTGAATTCCGTTGAGTTCTTCAACTCCCTTGCGGATCGACATTTCACAATGGTCGCAGGTCATTCCTTCAACTTTATAAGTAACATTACGGATAGCGATCTGACTTACCGGAGGCGTTTCCACCTTCTGGCCCTGTTTGGGGGTGCAGGCTCCTGCGGCGAATATGACAATTACTAAAATACGAAATATAATCCTCATGGTATATATTTTTAACAATAATTTTTCTTTAGGAATATATTAACAGATCCTTAAGTGCATTTAATGCCCGGTGATTATAGAGCAGGTTCAAGTCAATGCTATAACAAGTTGATTCGAAGAAATGTTCACAGACGGAAGATGCTGTCAATAATCAGAGCGATCATCATGAAAAGGTACAGGAAATTCAGTTTGAAAAATGCAGCTCTTGGCTGGAGGTCTTTTTTTACAAGTAATTGAATGGAAAGGGAAAAAAGCAGATAGAAGATGTAAAAGATAAGCAGGAAAGTCACTGTGCGACCGGACATAACGTGTAGCGCAATGAGCATCGCACTCGCTATAGTGGCCAATATCCAGGTGAAGGTCAGCCTCTTGATCTGATTTTCGGAAAAGATATCGTTCAGACTGGGATAGCCTGCCAATCTGTATTCGTTACCAAACATAAGCAGCAACAGCCAGAAATGAGGAATTTGTCCGATAAAGAAGAAGACAGCCACCCAAAAAATGCTTGGATCTGCAATATGTCCGCCTGCCGTGAGCCAGCCAATATATGGCGGCAGGGCGCCCACCAGGGACCCGGGTACAACGGCAAAAGCCGTGATTTTTTTCAGGGGAGTGTAAAATGCGTTATAAGACAGTAACGTAATGACACTTGCAATCCAGGCAACAATGGAGAATGAACTGATCAGGATCAGGCTGCCGGAAAAAAAGTACCCGGCCGCAATGGCGACCGCGGAGGAAGGCCTGATCTTGCCGGAGGGAAGCGGCCTGCTTTTTGTTCGCGGCATTAGTGCGTCAGTGTGCCGTTCCTGCAAGTGATTGATGGTACCGGAACTGCAGGAAACCAGAAAAACGCCTAACGCCAGCAGCAAGCCATCTAATCCTATCTTACCCGTTTGAAGAGCATACCCTGTGAGCGTTGATAAAGCGACGGGGAAAGAGATTCTCACTTTCCCCAGTTCAAGAATGATTTTTAAATAATATCTGACGCGTTGTCTTGTCATTTTAACGTTTTCAGGTATTCCGTGATGGCTGCAATGTCTTCATCACTCAGTTGTCCCTGATACGATTGCATCAATCCCGCGTTGAATCCTTCAACCACATCTGCTCCCGGATCATAGATGGAATGTTTAATGTACTCATCGTCAGCAACCACTTCTTTTTTCTGACCCCCGCTGGTCACCTTTCGCGATGTGCCGTAAATTCCTTTAAATGAAGGTCCCACCAGCTTTGATCCGTCTACGGTGTGACAGGCAAAACATCCGATATTGGTCATGATTCTTTTGCCTGTGGCTGTCGGCGAATCTGTGGCAGCGGCAGTTTGGATGGTCGTATCGGTATACCATTTATTAAAATCTTCCTGAGGCATTACTTTTACCCAGTTATACATGTAGGAATGCTGAAGCCCGCAGTATTCCGTACAAAACAATTCATATGTCCCTTCCTTTTCGGAAGTAAACCAGACAAACTGGTTCTCCTTGCCCGGAACAATATCCTGTTTTAGCCGAAACGATGGTATATAAAGCGAATGGATCACATCAAGAGCCTGAAGGTTCAGTTTTACCGGGCGGCTCATGGGAATAAACAACGTGTCTGTTTTTTTACCGTTTTCATATGAAAATGTAAAATTCCACATGCGGGCGGTCACGTCAATCTGAAAACTATCTTTGGGCGGTTCTTTCATCGGCTTCCATCCTGCCCAGCCATAATAAAACATGACCAATACCAGAATGGTCGGTATCACCGTCCAAATAATTTCAAGGGTATGACTTCCCCTGATCTGGGTTGCCTGAGGATTCCGTTTCTTATTATACCGGTATATGAACCAGATCATCATGATCGTTAAGCTGATCAGGAAAAAGAAACAGATTGACAGGATAAATAAAAAGGTCCCGTCAACATCGGAAACAAAATTCGAGGCTTTTGTGGATGCTAATAGATACATAGTCATTATCTGAATAGGTAGTCAAAAAATGTAATCACGATAACTGCAACAAACAGGACGAATACAAATGCTACCATGATTTTGATGTACGGTTTATCGTATTTCAGGTGCATAAAATAAGTCAGCACGAGAATAGCCTTGATTGAAGCCAACAGCAAAGCACCCGTTACGGTTAATTCACCCAGTTCAATATTTGTGATCGCCACCGAGGTAAACGTGCAGATCAACAAAGCGATCAGTATGTATACGTAAGTTCGGTAGGGAACGATATGATGCTTTTCATTTTCCATGTGAGTCTGTTTATTTTTCAGTCGTTATTGATATGGCCGATTGGGAAAATCTTTAATGGATCAGGTAAAACAACGGGAACAGGAAGATCCAGATCAGGTCGACCAGGTGCCAGTACAGTCCCGCGTTTTCCAGCATTGACGGCCGGTTTGCATGCACCGTCCGGTTCACGATCCTGATATAGGCCACGGCAATTAAAATCAAGCCGATAATGATGTGCAGTGCGTGCAGGCCGGTCATGACAAAGTACAGGCCAAAAAACAGGATCTCGCCCTGGCTCATGGTGGTCTTCATATGCTCGGATCCGGGGAAAATACCGTGTTCAAACTTCAAGCCCCATTCAAAATACTTGTTGACAAGGAACACGAACCCAAGGACAACTGTGGTGATCAGCAGAATTAAAGTGAACTTTTTCTGTCCTTTTTGAAGGGCTGTGGTTGACATGGCAATCGTCATGCTGCTGATCAGCAGAATAACGGTATTGATTGTGCCGATTGTCCTGTCCAGTTCTTCCGCTGCCAGGTGAAATGCATCCGGGTTCTTGTACCGGTAAACAGAATAGATGAGAAACAGACCTCCAAAAAGAAGTAACTCCGTGAAAATAAAGAGCCACATTCCGATTTTCGATCCTTCAGCATCATAATGGTCTTCATGATGGATGACTTGTGACATAAATGATTGTTTTTTAATATTCGTAAGGTCCGTCTTTTTCTTTGTATTCAGGGATTTTATCAAAATTTTCAACCGGCGGAGGTGAGGGTACAGTCCATTCCCAGGTCTTTCCGTTCCAGGGATTGACCGGTGCCGGTGCCCCATATTTTGCTGCGCGGAAGAGGTTAACAATGATAATAACAAGCCCGAATACCATCACCCAGGAGCCTAAAGTAGACAGAATATTGGCCGAATGGAACTGTTCCAGGTAGTCGTAGTAACGTCGTGGCATACCCATCATTCCCAGGTAGAACATAGGACCGTAGAGTGTCAGGAACCCGATAAAAAAGAGAAACCATCCGGTGTTGGCCCATTTTGCATCGTACATGCGACCAAATATTTTAGGGAACCAATAATGAAGAGCCGCAAAAAACGCATAGCCAGTACCTCCAAAAACGATAAAGTGGAAGTGCGCGACCACGAATGCAGTATCGTGAAGATAAACATTGGCTGTCAGAGCACCAAGCACCAGCCCCGAAAGACCACCGATCATGAAAACAAAGATGAAAGATACCGCCCAGTAAAACGGTGTTTGGACATTGATGGATCCTTTATACATGGTCGAGATCCAGTTAAACACCTTGATTGCGCTGGGAATAGCAACCAAAAAAGTAAGTATGGAAAATGCATATTGCGAAGTATTGCTCATGCCCGCTGTAAACATGTGGTGACCCCAAACAAAGTACCCCACGAACGCAATGGCCATTGTTGAAGCGACAATGGCCTTGTATCCAAAAACATGCTTCTGTGAAAAAGTCGGTATAATTTCAGAAATGGCTCCCATAGCCGGCAGGATCATAATATAGACCGCCGGATGAGAATAGATCCAGAACAGGTGCTGATAGAGGATCGGGTCGCCTCCCAGGGCCGGATCAAAAACGCCGATACCAAAAATACGCTCCAGTGCAACGAGGATCAACGTAATCCCGACAATGGGAGTAGCCAAAAGCTGGATCCATCCTGTACCATACAGCGTCCATGCAAAAAGAGGTATTTTCCCCCACGTCATTCCGGGAGCCCGTAAACGATGAATGGTGACTATAAAATTCAATCCGGTGAGAACCGATGAAAAGCCCAAAACAAAAGCACCGAATATGGCCGGCAGCATATTGGCGCCGGTTTTAAAACTGTATGGAGCATAAAACGTCCAGCCGGTATCGGGAGGGCTGTCACCAAATAAGACCGAAGAAATAACCAGAATCGCACCCAGAATAAAAACATACCAGGAGATTAGGTTCAGCTTTGGAAAAGCCACATCCTTGGCCCCTATCATGATAGGAAGCAGAAAATTTCCGAAAACGGCCGGCAAGCCTGGAATGACGATCATAAAGATCATGATGACACCGTGTACGGTAAAAAATGCATTGTAGGTTTGTGCGTCCATGACCGTTTTCCCCGGAGCTATCAATTCCAGCTTCATGCCCAAACCTAATAATGCGCCTACAATGAAAAGCGTCATCATCGAAAATAAATAGAGCAGGGCAATCCGTTTATGATCGGTCGATGTCACCCAACCCAATAGCCCTTTGTATTTACCTTGGTATTCCAGGTAGCTTCCCTCATGTGACAGTTGAGAACTTAGTTGCATAATACTAAATGGTTTTCCTTTTCCTTTTTATAATCAGAAATAAAAATAATGTCAACGCAAAAAATAAAATCAACGTACCTGAAAGTTTCGTCACGTTCAGCACGTAGGTTTGCCCCTTGGGGTCATAAGAATAACAATATTGCAATATCTTATTAATGGTAGGCCCTGATGTTCCTTTACCTGCTTCAATAACTGCCATTTTAAATTCAAACGGGAGGAAGTATATCCCATTTAAATAACGGGTGATCTTACCTTTGGGACTGACTACAATGACCGATGCTGCATGTAAAAAGTCATTTCCCGTTTTTTTATACTTAAATCCAACAGCCTGTGTGGCTTTGGTTATACTGGCGCTATCGGATACAAAAAATTTCCATCCCTTGGCAATTTCTTCCTTCCTGTCTGTTAAATTCAGGTAATTAGCCTTCTTCCTCACAGCCAGATCAAGTGTTTCAGCCGGATCAAAGCTGATGGTGAGCACCTGGTAATCTTCTCCTGGTTTTAAATCTGACTTGTTCATCACATCGGCCAACCCTTCCATCAACGGGCTGCAAATACCCGGACAGCGATAATAAACAAAGTTGAGTATAGTTGGTTTATCGATTAAATCGGACAACACCACTTTCTGACTGTCTTCCCCCATCAGATAGATGTTTCCCGGAATAAATTCATCCAAGTGCTCAACGACCCCGATTTCGGGAGTTTTAGTTTGATCATCAATGACAGTTGATTGACTCCTTGCATTGAAAAACACGGATAAAAAGATCAGGATGAAGAATAAACCCGGGCTCAACGATGTCATTTTGGTCATTTTGATTCTTAATTTTTGCACTGTAAATGCCCCTTCTTATTTTCAGAATAAGAAACCACAAAGGCGAATGAATGTTTAACCAAAGGCCTGCAAAAACCGATATTTTTTTATTTTCCTGCCTTTTCAAGTTTTTTTCTGCCACTGCTTCTTGCTTTTTCTCTACTAAGCTATTTGTATTTCAATACAATACTCTTAATGGTAAATATTAAGATGATAATATCCTTATTTTCAGTGATAAAACAAAGTTGACTGGCTATTGTTTTCTTCATAATTTTAAAGAAAAACCAGGTTATGGAAAGGAATAGTTTTTACAGGATCTGGCGGTTTTATATTGAAGGCTTCCGAGATATGAGTATTTGGGGGAAGCAGGTATGGATCATCATTCTGATCAAGTTGTTCATCATGTTTGTGGTATTGAAATTATTTTTCTTTCCCAATTTTCTGAATACTAACTTTGATACGGATGAGCAGAGGAGTGAACAGGTTCTTGAAAATTTAACAAACATAAAATAAAGCCAAAACATGTTAGAATCGATCGACCTATCCTTAGTCAACTGGTCGAGGGCACAATTTGCGCTCACGGCCATGTACCACTGGATCTTTGTTCCGCTGACCCTGGGTTTGACCTTCATCATTGCCTTCATGGAGACTTTGTATGTAAAAACGGGAGATCCGGAATGGAAGAAGATCACTAAATTCTGGATGATCCTGTTTGGAATTAACTTTGCTATTGGAGTAGCAACCGGGATTATTCTTGAATTTGAATTCGGCACCAACTGGTCCAACTATTCGTGGTTTGTTGGTGATATTTTTGGAGCGCCACTTGCTATTGAAGGAATTTTAGCCTTTTTCATGGAATCGACTTTCATCGCCATCATGTTTTTTGGATGGAACAAAGTCAGTAAAAAGGTACATTTAATGGCTACCTGGTTAACGGCTGTGGGCGCTAATCTTTCAGCGCTGTGGATCCTGGTGGCCAATGCCTGGATGCAGTATCCTGCGGGCATGCAGTTCAATCCGGATACGGCACGTAACGAGATGATCAGTTTTTGGGATGTTTTATTTTCACCGGTTGCAGTCGATAAGTTTTTGCATACCACATCTTCCGGTTTTGTATTGGCTGCCATTTTCGTGATTGGCATATCAGCATGGTTTTTGCTGAAAAGGCGGGAGATTGTGTTTGCCAGGAAGAGTATTGCAGTAGCTGCTGTTTTTGGATTATTTTCATCGGTATATGTCGCTTTTACCGGTGATACCTCAGCCCGTCATGTGGCGCAGCATCAACCCATGAAGTTTGCTGCATTCGAAGGCTTGTACAACGGGAGCGAAGGCGCAGGGCTGATTGCGCTGGGGGTCATGTCGACCACCGAAACGGATCCCTCAAACGAGAACCTGATGGACTTTAACATGAAATTGGAAATTCCAAATATCCTGTCATACATGGCTTATATGGATTGGAATGCTTTTGTGCCGGGAGTGAACGATCTGATCCGCGGAAATGAAAAATACGGGATTATGTCTGCTGCAGAAAAGATTGACAGGGGAAAACAGGCCATACAAAAGCTGAAGACATTTAAAGAAGCAAAGGCGGCCAAAGATGACGGCAGAGCCGAAGCACTTAAAACGGAACTGATGAGCGCCGATTTCCGGAACAACTATTTTAAATATTTTGGATATGGCTATATTTCCGATCCGAATTTGCTGGTACCCAGTGTGCCGCTTTCTTTTTACAGTTTTCATATCATGGTTGGCTTCGGGTTTTATTTTCTCCTGTTTTTCATTCTGGCGCTGGTCTATGTGATAAAAGGTACGCTTGACCGGAGAAGGGGCTTTTTAAAGCTGGCCATCTGGACAATCCCGATGGCTTATATCGCGTCGCAGGCAGGATGGATCGTAGCTGAGGTAGGGCGACAGCCCTGGGTCATACAGGATCTCATGCCAACTGTGGCTGCTGTGACAAAGATCAGCACCAGTGCGGTTCAGGTGACTTTTTGGATGTTCGCGATCATCTTTACAACCTTACTGATCGCGGAAGTTAAAATCATGCTCCGGCAAATCAAGATCGGACCTAAAGCGGATGGAGGGCTGAGAAATGTTTGAAAACTTATCCTATTTTGCATTGCAGCAGTATTGGTGGATCATCGTGTCGCTGCTTGGAGCGTTGCTGGTATTCCTGACATTTGTGCAGGGGGGGCAGACGATGATATACACCATTGGGAAAAATGAAGGTGAGCGTGGACTCCTGGTAAACACGCTGGGGCGTAAATGGGAGTTTACATTCACCACACTGGTCACTTTTGGTGGTGCATTTTTCGCGTCCTTTCCTTTATTTTATGCCACCTCTTTTGGTGGAGCATACTGGGTCTGGATGATCATTCTTTTCTTTTTTGTGATTCAGGCTGTTTCGTATGAATTCCGGAAAAAGCCGGATAATTTTCTGGGAACGAAAACCTATGAGGTTTTCCTTTTCCTGAATGGTGCGTTCGGCACTATCTTGCTTGGAACAGCTGTCGGAACGTTTTTTAACGGGGCGATGTTCAGCCTGAACGATATGAACCAGGTGAACTGGGAAACACCGTATCGTGGATTGGAAGCCGTGCTGTCTTTCCATAATGTATCCCTGGGGTTATCGGTCTTCTTCCTCTCACGGGTCCTTGGAGCCCTGTATTTTCTTAATTCTGTGGAAGATGATGCGGTTGAAAACCGTTCACGCAGACAAGTACTCTATAATGCCGTTCCTTTCCTGGTATTCTTTCTTTATTTTCTGATCAGCCTCCTTTTAAAGGACGGGTATGCTTATGAAGCCGAAAGCGGGAATGTGTTCATGGAAAAATACAAGTACTTCAACAATTTGATCAGCATGCCTGTTGTGGCTGCCATGTTGCTGACGGGCGTCGTTTTGGTACTCTGGGGCATTGGCATCAGCCTTTTCGCGAGATCCGGAAAAGGAATCTGGTTTGCCGGCACGGGAACCGTATTGGTAGTCTGGTCACTGTTTTTGCTTGCTGGTTTCAACCAAACCGCCTTCTACCCTTCGGCATATGACCTTCAGTCATCACTCACTATTGAAAAGGCGTCGTCCAGCAGGTTTACCTTGGTGGCTATGAGTTACGTCTCTTTGTTTGTCCCCTTTGTGGCGGCATACATCTGGTGGTTCTGGAAAGCCATGAACAACAAAAGGATTACGGCTGAAGAGATCAGCGAAGATTCTCATGCGTATTAATGATCAATGACAACTAAAATTCAGCAATATGTACTGGAACGCGATTATCTGGTTTATGACCTGGCCGATTCTCATTTTGACAGTCTGGTTCCTGGTCAGGTACATTGTCAGTAAGTATAAAGACTCATTTGAAAAAATAGAAGAATAATTCACCCTTCATTTGTTTTAAACTCCTGTGAGCGATTATACTGAAGAAGATCTTTGGAATCGTGCAGTAGCTGTTATGTTGGGGTACATGTTTTGATACGATGACAATCAGCTCCTTTTTGCAGCGATTGAGGTGAATGCCGATACCAGGATGTAACTGATGATGATTAAAGGTAATGAATAAAGTTGCAGGCTGAGAACAAGAACAATGCAAAGGACCAGGAATGAAAAGCGGACCTGATTACCCTTCCAGTTGAAATTCTTGACCTTCAGCGAGAACATTGGTATTTCGGAAACCATCAGGCCGGGAAACAGGACAATGACCACAGCGATAAAAAAGGGATTCAGGATGACATTGTTAACGGCGACAGATTTTCCAAACTCCAGTATTAAGGCCAATGACGCGTAAAACATGGCGTTGGCAGGAATGGGTAATCCCAGGAAACTTTCGCTTTGGCGTGTGTCAATGTTGAATTTTGCCAGTCTGAAAGCTCCGGCCACCGGAACGAGCAGAACTGAAAGCAAGAGAATCCATTGTAAAGGACTGGTTTCAATGTCGGTAAACGATATATAGTCAAGTAACAAGGATTGCTTGACTATACTAAACAGGATGGCGGCAGGCGCGACGCCAAACGAAACCAGGTCGGCCAGCGAATCCATTTGCTTGCCAATTTCGGAATAGGATTTTAACAGGCGGGCAAACAGACCATCCATGAAATCGAAAACCGATGCGGAGAGAATCAATATGGCAGCCATACCCAGCTCTCCCTCAATTCCCATGAACACAGCTCCACAGCCTGAAACGAGATTCATCGCCGTGATCGTATTCGGTACCCAGAAAAACGGATTTCGCTTGCTCATATCGTTATTGTTTCAAATTCCTACTATTCAGTCTTGTATCCCGCATCCTTGAATTTTCTATCTTGTGTCTTGATGCTTGTGTCTTACAGATCTTCTTCTTCGCTGCTTAGTTCCCCGATGACTGTCTGTGTCCCTTTCACCTTATCGCCCAGTTTAACAAACAACTTAGTGTCGGTCGGCAGATACAGGTCTACGCGCGATCCGAACCGGATGAAACCCATCTCCATTTTTTGAGTCACGTGTTGGCCCGGTTTCAGAAAATTCAAAATGCGCCGGGCCAAAGCTCCGGCAACCTGATTGACAAGTATTTCCCTGTCGTCCGATAATTGAATGGCCGTACAGAAGCGTTCATTCTCTTCAGCCGATTTACGTCTGAAAGCTGCGTAAAACTCGCCCTTCTTATGTTTCAGATAAGTGACCGTTCCTGAAACAGGCACCCAGTTGATGTGCACGTTGAGCGGTGACATAAATATGGATACCTTCAGCGCTCTTGATCGGAGGTATTCTTTTTCTTCACATTCTTCGATGAGACAAATTGTTCCGTCAGCGGGAGCCAATACCATTTTTTCTTCAGGCGAAATGACCCTTGAAGGATAACGGAAAAACTGAACGACCAGCAACAGCACCAGGAAGGAGGCAACGGTGAAAAGAATGCCCGCGGTAGCCGAGGTGATGTATAACCAGACGGCCAGATTGACAGCAATAATAAAAAGTATGGTGTTTTTAATAATATTTTTTCCCGCCGGATGGAACTTCATGCTTCAAATTTTTGTGCAAAAGTAATGATTTTAGCTTAATGAAGTGTAAGTGTTCACAATTTGGCCCGATCGGATACAGGGTTATCGCAAAACCAATTGAAGATAGCAAACGAAAACAGGTAATGAAAACAGAAGCGAATCGAAGCGATCCAGCAATCCGCCATGTCCGGGAATAATCCGGCCACTGTCTTTCATTCCAAACTCGCGTTTAAACAAGGATTCGGATAAATCTCCAAAAGTTGAAATAACCACAACCAGTAACGTGATCATCAGCCAATGAAGCAGATCAATGCGGATGTATCGGGCCATAAAAAAGGAAGCCGCCAAAGTTACCAGGATCCCGCCTATTGCTCCTTCCCACGATTTTTTCGGTGAAATGCGTTCAAAAAGACGGTGTTTCCCGATGCTCACGCCGAAGAGATAGGCTCCCGAATCATAGATCCAGATCAGTGCCAGCAAGGCGATCATCAGGTTTGGAGAATAGTTGTTTTTGCCGTCAAAGACAATCAGGTTGCTGAGGCTAAGCGGGACAGCGATGTAGATAATGCCCAGGATCCCTGAGGCGATATTTTCAGTAGGGTGTTTTTTCTTCCGGTATAATTCAGCAATAAAAAAGAAAAGCAGCAACGGGAAAAAGATGAGATATGCTTTTGGCTGCAATTTACCGGATGATATCAAGAAGGAAATGACGAAAACCAGGATACCTGTGGTAATACCGATTGTTTGATGCGGGCAGGTTTTCGATTTTTCTGTCATATTGTAAAATTCAATCAACCCTCCGATGGTCACGAACAGAAAAAAGAGCGCGTAACCATATGGACCCAGCAGCAAACTTCCAAGTGTGACGATGACAAATACGATACCGGCCAGCGACCGGATAACCAGATTTTTCAATTCTTCATATTTTTTAGAATTTCCAAAGCTGCAGCCTCATCATTTTCGTGTACATAAATCTCAATCTCACCGATGGAAGGGATCATGGAGTCATGCTGATCAAGGACCACGCAGTGAATACCATTTTCATCGAGCAGATCATGTGCCAGGTCAGCCTGGTAAGGGTCTGCAGAGGTATAAATTTTTATAAAATCGTTTTCCATACTGTTTGATTAAGGTCAGAGACCTGTCCATATTTTCATTATCACTTTATTCCAGCTTATCAGCTGTCATCAATATGAGAACAACTTCTTTACGCCGACTAAAATGGTTGATCACAAAGAATGACAATCAGTTTCCTTGGACCATGCATTCCCTTCACCAGGGTCTTTTCAATGTCTGCCGTCCGGCTGGGCCCGGTGATATTTGTGATCATAGAAGGCAGACGTTCCTTGTATTTAACCTGCAAGCGGTTTAATGCCTCATCCAGATACATGACAAGCTGATCCATATGTGCAATTACCAGATGGGTTTCAGGGAAAACATGAAGTCTGCGTCCCGATGCTTCACCGGAGCTGACCATCACAGACCCCAGATGAGCGATCAGAAATTCGCAAGGTGTGACGCCCGACTGAAGGCTTTCAAAATCTTCAGCTAAAGCTTTATAAGGAACTTTCCCTTCCAGTGCTTTTTGGATTTTCTTATCGAGGCAGAAAACAGAGTTCCACTTCTCTTCTTCCGCGATTGACTTGACCAAGCCGGCAGCGGCATCAATATTTTCGACCCGGAAAAAAATACCGGATACAAGTTCGAGCTTTTCCTGAAAACTACCGGCCAGATCTTTATCCGTTTCCGCGTAGATTGGGGCAACCATGTCGGGTTGTTCCGGGGTCACTGCTTTTCTCCGGTCGCGCGCGTCTTTTAACCGCTGAAGGATATGGTCTCTTGATGTGGACATGGGGTTAAATTTATTCAATCCTTTTTTCGGGAGTCTCAACTTCAGCCTGATTACCGTTATTTCCCATCAGGTCTTCGTGTACCCACGGGCGTTTTCCGAAAATTTCTTCCAGGTCCTCTCCAAAGATCACTTCCCGTTCGAGTAATCGGGACGCCAATTTCTGATGTCCTTCCTTGTTCTCTGTTAAGATGCGGAGCGCGCGTTCATACTGTGTGTCGATCAGCGCTTTTGCTTCTGCATCGATCAGTTCGGCTGTCTTCTCACTGTATGGTTTGGTGAACCCATAGTCATTTTGTCCGGTCGAATCATAAAAACTCACATTTCCGACTTTATCGCTCATTCCGAAAATACTGATCATGGCATAAGCTTGTTTGGTGATCTTTTCCAGATCATTTTGTGCTCCCGAAGAGATTGAGTTGAAAACTAATTGTTCGGCGGCCCTTCCTCCAAGTGCAGAGCACATTTCATCAAGCAACTGGTCCTTTGTTGTGATTGATCGTTCTTCCGGAAGATACCAGGCTGCGCCCAGCGCTTTTCCTCTCGGGACAATGGTTACTTTGACCAGCGGATGAGCATGTTCCAGCAACCAGCTAATGGTCGCGTGCCCCGCTTCATGGTATGCAATGCGCCTCTTTTCATCTTTCGAGATAATCTTATTTTTCTTTTCAAGCCCTCCCACGATGCGGTCAACGGCATCAAGAAAATCCTGTTTGGTTACTTTCTCCCTGTTTCTTCGGGCAGCGATCAATGCGGCTTCATTACATACGTTGGCAATATCTGCGCCGGAGAACCCGGGAGTTTGCTTGGCCAGGAAGTTGACTTCCACATCTTCCGAAAGCTTAATCGGCCTCAGATGGACCTGGAATATTTCCCTCCGTTCGTTCAGGTCAGGCAATTCGACATGGATTTGGCGGTCGAAACGTCCTGCACGCATCAATGCCCGGTCCAGAATGTCTGCCCGGTTGGTGGCAGCCAGGATAATGACTCCCGAGTTGGTGTCGAACCCGTCCATTTCGGTCAGCAACTGATTAAGGGTATTTTCACGCTCGTCGTTCGAACCAAAATTGGGATTTTTACCACGGGCGCGGCCAATGGCGTCAATCTCATCAATAAATACGATACACGGAGCTTTTTCCTTGGCTTGTTTAAAAAGATCCCGGACGCGTGAAGCTCCTACTCCTACAAACATCTCGACAAAATCGGAACCAGACATGGAGAAGAACGGTACATTTGCTTCACCGGCCACCGCTTTGGCCAATAAGGTTTTCCCTGTTCCGGGAGGCCCTACCAGAAGCGCTCCTTTTGGAATTTTACCACCGAGTTTGGTATACTTTGAGGCATTTTTCAGAAATTCAACGATCTCCTCCACTTCCTGTTTGGCTTCAGCCAAACCGGCAACATCTTTAAACGTGATATTGACCCGGGAATCCTTATCAAATATTTTAGCCTGCGATTTTCCAACACTGAAAATATTCCCTGCTCCGCCACCGCCGCCGGCCCCCTTGCTCATTCTCCTGAAAATCCACCACCAAATCCCGATAATAATCAAAAACGGCAGGATCCAGCCAATGATCTCGCTGAAATAATTATGAACAGTCTTATACTCGACCGACACCTTGTCTGTATTGTTGAATTCGGACTGAGCCGCGGCCAGATTGTCCTCAAAAGTCTCGACCGAACCAATTGTGAAATAGAAGTGCGGACCATATTTGGGAGGCGTGTTAAACCCTTTGTTGAGCTTATCCTCGTAATCCGCATAACTGTCTTCTTTTAGGTATATTTGGGCTTCTTCACGATTGACAACTACTATTTTTTCAATGTCATGCCGTGCCAGCATGGTGTTTTTTACATCCTGCCAGTTTGTTTCTACAGGCCCGCCGCCGAAACTGATATACTGGATAACCAGGAAGATGATAATCGCGATCCCGTATATCCAATAAGGATTCAGTTTAGGGGGCTTTCCTCCAGGCTTGAAATTCCCAATATTATTCGCTCGCTGTTTGTTCTTATTCGTATTACTGTTAGTAGCCATTTATATATGCTGTTTTTCTGTATTAATTTCCTCTACTGCTGCGTCGGCCCAAAGATTTTCAATGTCATAAAAATTGCGCGCCTCGTGTTGGAATACATGGACCATGACATCTGCATAATCGAGCAGAATCCAAATCGCATTCTTATAGCCATCTTTATGCCATGCTTTTTCTCCCGACAGTTCTTCTACCGTCTCTTCAACAGAATGAGCAATTGAATCAACCTGGGTGGTTGAATTGCCGTGACAGATGATGAAGTAATTGCACTCGGAGTGATTTATTTTTGTTAAATCTATTTTTATAATGTTGATTCCTTTTTTCCGTTCGATGCCTTCAATAATAGCATTTAATAAGCCTTCCGTATCTCTTCCCTTTTGTGTTTTACTCATAAATTCCTTTTGAAAGTACAAAGATAAATTTTTTAGTTTATTTTAAAGTGTAAAATATCCAACGGTAATAACCTGAGAATTAAAAAAATAGTTTAATTCGTATTGTTAAAAATTTTAAAACGTATGTTTCATCAAATCGGTCATACCATCGCCTCTATAAGGCGTACAGAAAGTACCAATAACTATGCCATCAATCAAGTAGCTGTGAATGAGGTTGAAGAAGGAACTGTCTTTTTGGCATACGATCAGACAGCGGGGAAAGGACAGTTAAACAACCGGTGGGAGAGTGAGGCCGGAAAGAACCTGACTTTTTCAATTCTTTTAAGACCGACCTTCCTTGAGATCCAAAAACAGTTTATGCTCTCAAAGATCGTTTGTCTGGGATTGATAAGCTTTTTATGCCGTTATGTTGAAAATGTAAAGATCAAATGGCCAAATGATATTTATGTGGGAGACGGGAAAATTTGCGGGATCCTGATTGAAAATGCCGTGATGAGCAGCATGATCAGCCAGTCGGTAATCGGTATTGGGCTGAATGTCAACCAGACCATCTTCCGGTCGCCTGCCCCCAACCCGGTCTCGTTAAAGATGATTACCGGAAAGGACTATGCGCTGGATTTGGCTATTAAGGAATTGTTAAAAGAAATTGATCTTTATTATATGAAATTAAGACAGGATGAATTTGACGAACTTGACCGTGCTTTTTATGAGAAGCTTTATCGTCTCAATGAATGGCATGCATACCGCGACAACACTCATAAATATACAGGAAAAATTGTAGGTGTCAATGCCATCGGGCAGCTTCGCATCCGTGAAAAAGACGGGCCGGTGCATGAATACCATTTTAAAGAAGTGGAGTACCTGTGATGATGAATCAATTCAGTAATTGGAACTAAATGACGTTTGCAGAGAAAGTAATTCAGTTTAACCGGGACCTGAAGTTTGAACAACCTCTTCCTCCGGGTATCCGGGTGATGAATCCTTATGCTGAAAATCCACAGGCACTGGAAGTGTCGTCGCTTTTTTACCGGAAATTTTATGACGACGATCGTCCCCGGAGGCTGATCCTGGGGATCAATCCCGGACGCTTTGGGGCCGGTGTAACAGGTGTACCGTTCACCGATACGCAACGCTTAAAGGAATACTGCGGACTTGAGATCAGGAATGTTGAAACCCGGGAACTTTCATCCGTTTTCGTGTATGAAATGATCAATGCCTGTGGCGGAACTGAAAAGTTTTACAGTGATTTTTTTATCAGTGCCGTCAGTCCGCTTGGCTTTGTCAAGGCAAACGGGAAAGGAGGGGAGATCAATTATAATTATTACGACAACCGCGATTTGCTGGAGGCTGTTGAACCGTTTATCATTCAGTCGATCGAAGCGCAACTGGCGTTTGGGGTCAAAACGGATACCTGCTATTGTCTGGGGAACAACAAGAACTACAAATATCTTCTTTCGCTGAACCGGACAAAGAACTACTTTGAGCAGGTCATCCCGCTCGAACATCCCCGGTACATTATGCAGTACAAACTGAGACAGAAAAGAGAATACATACAGAAGTTTGTTCGTCTTTTGCGGTGACTTGGACTTTAACAGGAGTTTTGCTTATGGTACGTTTTATTCTCTTATCGGGGCTGTTGATCATCATTGCTTCATGCGCTCCGGTTCAGCTTCCCGTCGAAAAAGGGATCTCCAGACAATTGGCAGACTGGAGGTCAAGGCATATCAGCGAAGTGGAATACGATCTGGACTTTCGTATTCCTGAAGCGATTGACAAACCGGTTACAGCACATGAGGTGATCCGCTTTTGTCTTCAAACCCGGAGAAATGGTCTTCAGCTTGATTTCAAATCAGATTCGGCATCCGTGTCACGGATCACCTGTAATGGGGAGGCGATACCGGCAGTGATTAAAGACGAACATATCCTGATCGAAAAAAAATATCTCAAAACAGGCAGGAATGTGCTGGAACTGACCTTTACGGCTCCCGACCAGTCGCTGAACCGGAATGCCGAATTTTTATATACCTTGTTTGTGCCGGACCGGGCATCCACTGCCTTTCCCTGTTTCGATCAGCCTGATTTGAAGGCACAGTTTTGTTTGTCACTAGATGTACCCGTATTCTGGCAGGCGGTTGCCAATGGTGCGGCGAAACAGATTGTTCCATCCGGTACCCGTAGGCAATACCGCTTTGCCCGGACGGAACCATTACCGACTTATCTGTTTGCTTTTTCAGCAGGGAAATTCGATACGATTAGCCGGAGCCGGAAAGGGCATCGCTATACCTTGTATCATAGGGAGACCGATACCCTGAAAGTGAAAAGCAATGTGGAGGAGATCTTCAAATTGCTCTTCCTTTCGATCGATCAGATCGAAGCCTATACCGGGAGTCCGCTCCCGTTCCCGAAGTATGATCTTGTTGCGGTGCCCTCTTTCCAGTATAACGGGATGGAGCATCCGGGCGCTGTTTTGTACAGGGCATCCAGTCTCTTTTTGGAAGGTCGTCCGACCTCTCAG
>JBDKTZ010000114.1:0-12094 GCA_039679975.1 Prolixibacteraceae bacterium | reverse complement strand
GTCCTTTTGCATAGGTATGATCAGTCATTTCCTGGATGGTCCTTTTTGAAAGGATATCGCGAACATGGCGCTCTCCGTCAATGAAAGTGATTAATCTGGCCAGTTCTACTGAAGAACTGATCCATCCTCCGGCAGCTCCCAGCAGTTCAATTGAATTACCGCCATCCGATTTTTTTACCATTAATCCGGAACCATTACACGCGGGAATACTGTCACTGTCTTCAGGTTCGAAATAACAGACTTCATTGGACAGCTTACTCTTACTGTAGCTGTTCCCAATATGCATATCCATGATGCCATTGGGGATCAGAATGCTTTTCCGTATGTACGATTCATAGGGTTCTCCGGTGACCGTGCTGATCACATCGCCTAAAAACATATATCCCATATTGGAATAATAAGCCCGGCTGCCAGGAGTAAAGGACAACCGGTATTTCGCAATGTATTTATAATAAGTTTCAATGGTGACGGGAGGCAAATCTCCGACTTTTTCGGCAATTATCAGCGGATTGAAAGCCGGATCACCGGCCCTTTGGGTCCATCCACCCGAATGAGCCAATAAATGCCTCACTGTAATATCGTAGATCCTTTTGTCAGCAACCTGATCAAGCAAAGGACTTTTCAGAATACCGTCCGGTCCAAAAACATGGTCGTCCAGTGAAAGTCTCCCTTCTTCTGCCAGTTTCATAATAGCTACAGCAGTGATTAACTTGGAGACGCTCGCCAGACGAAACAGGCTGCCCGGATTAACCCGGTGCAGGCTGTCATCGGCAATTCCAAATCCCTGCGCATAAACCAGCCGTTCATCTTTCAGAATAGCCACTGAAACCCCTTTTAATCCCCATTGATTCATAAAACGACTAACCTGCTTTTCCACAAGGGACGAATCAGGGAAATTGGAAACCTCATTGGTTAATCTGCTGTTTAACCCTCGAAGTTCCAGCTCATAATAAGGGGGAATTATTTTCTCGGTTTGGTAACTTCTTGAGCCAAACGAAAATACCAATATTGTAATAAAGGCGATATATTTTAAAAACTTCATTTAGACAAATGTAAATTACTGGTTTAAATTTGTAAACTACCAATAATATCATTCACTGATCCATATTGATTTGCATCAAGGTAGTGATTAATTCCATCAATGATCCTGACCGGTATAGCCGGATCAATAAACATTGCCGTTCCTACCTGAACCGCCGTGGCACCGACCAGGATGAATTCAATGGCATCCGTGGCATTCATAATTCCGCCCATCCCGATTACAGGAATATTCACCGCGTGATAGACCTGCCAGACCATTCGCAGCGCAATGGGTTTAATGGCAGGACCCGATAAACCTCCTGTGACAGTTGAAAGGACAGGTTTCCGCGTTTTCGCATCGACCGCCATTCCCAAAAAAGTGTTGACCAGTGAAACACAGTCCGCACCTTCATTTTCAACTGCTCTGGCGATTTCTGCAATATCAGTCACATTCGGTGACAGCTTTACGATCAGGGTTTTATCATACGCTTTTCTGACAGCTTTGACAACGCGTTCAGCCGAAGTACAGCTCACGCCAAATGCCATTCCGCCCTCCTTCACATTCGGACAGCTGATATTGAGTTCGATCGCCGGGATCTTTTCCAGTTCATTGATTTTTTCCGTTAATTCAACATACTCCTCAACTGTTGAGCCGTTGACATTAACGATGAAATTCGTAGAAATATCTTTAATATGGGGATAAATATTTTCTATAAAATTAGCCACACCTTTATTTTGTAACCCTACCGCATTAAGCATTCCTGATGCAGTTTCGGCCATCCGCGGGTAATCATTGCCTTCCCTGGGCTTAAGGGTGGTACCTTTCATCACCACACCTCCCAGTGTGAAAAGATCAACGAAATCAGCAATTTCCTCTCCAAATCCGCAAGTTCCGGAAGCGGTCAGGACAGGGTTCTTAAAAAACAGATCCTTTATCTTTATACCTAGTTCTGCCATGTCAATTCATTCACGTTAAAAACAGGTCCCTCCGTACAGACACATTTGTTGCCCGAAATGGTCTTTTCCACACAACACAAGCACACGCCAAAACCACAAGCCATCATATTTTCAAGCGAAACTTCACAAAAAATACCGGCTGATCGTGCATCCGCGGCAACAGCCTTCATCATGGGAGCGGGGCCGCATGCATATATTTTATCAAATTCCGGTAGTTTACTTTTGTAAATCGAGTGATGAATTACAAAACCTTTTTCCCCGAAACTGCCATTTTCGGTAGTAAACCAGAATTTTCCAAATGATTTATAAGCGCTCACATCAATGTGATCCGCCTTCGTTCGGGCACCTAAAAGAATGTGTACCCCGGCCGGATCAAGCCCACAAGCCTTCGCTAAAAACAACATCGGAGCGACTCCGCTGCCTCCTCCGATTAACAGTACCTTTTCATTTGCTGCCGGCAAAGTAAAACCTTTACCTAAAGGCAGAATAACACTGATCTTTTCGCCGGGCTGATAGGTTGTCAACACTTTTGACCCGCGGCCCAAAATTTTTACCAGTAAAGAAAAAGTTTTATTCTCCGCGTCAGTATCCATCACAGAGAAAGGCCTCCTCAGAAAAATTTCGGTAGCTTGGCTGATTTCCACGTTCACAAACTGGCCGGGAACCATATCCGGTAATTCAGCGTCTGATTGCAGAACCAGACGAAAATTATCATGATTTAGTTGTGTATTTTCAATAAGCAACAGCTCTCTGATCGTCTTCTTCATTCCTCCTTGTTCGCAATTTGACCACAAATATAGGAGAAATATTATTTGGAAGGGGTGTATTGCTTAAAAGTTTGGTCGGTATAAAATGTAACAATCAACTCGATCTTTTTATTTCTTTCTGAATTAACCGGTTGAAGGATCTCAGGCATGGGCTGCACATTGCCGGTTGTTTCCCGTCTCGCCGATTCTGTCATTTCCCCTGGTTTTGTATTTAAAGTACTGAACAAATCAGGCGGGTTTTCGCTCCTTTCCTGTACAATCATCTCTCCTTCTCCTGTCAAAAGCCATCTCGCGTTGATGTCAGGAAATTTCTCGAGCATTTTGGTAATAAACTGGAAACCGGGATTATTTCTTCCATGCAGTATGTGTGTAATATTGGAACGCTGGACACTTATGGCGTCAGCGAATTCTGAAGGAGAAAGTCCTTTACGGTCCATAAACTGTTTTATCCGCTCGTTCATAATAGTCATTTTTCGGGTATCGGAAGTAATTTACAGGTATTTTTCACGTAAACTAAATACTTTACAAAAATAAAGTGAAGAAATGAATTTTCAAAACATATTTGTCAACTAATGAAATTTATTTTTGTGAATTAACAATTTTAAATCGTGTACTATCCGGCTATAAGAGCCATCAAAAATACTTTCAGTAAAACCAGTAAATTAGCTGATTATTAATGATATATATACAATAAAAAATGATTTTGGCAGGATAAATCCTGATTTTTTGCTAACATTATGGATGTATAGTTTAAATGATACTATACAATAAGCTGATTATATGAACGATATTACGATTTATTTGTTCTTGAATGATGATCATCTTTGAGTTTACTTATTTAAACATCTTCTCGCTTTTCCGGAATGTCCGGCATTGGAACGCACAATACATTTTTAAAATGCACAGCGTTCAAATGTAAATTAATAAGGCGAATTGCTTGGTTTACTTTTGTATCTTTGTGGGTGTAAAATGTAAACCAGGTAAAATACACGGCTCTCGATTCAAAATGCCTCATATCGATCGTCTCTGATATTCTCAAACCGGATCCTTGCCATAAATGTGACGTCCATTTTTTTCTGATTCGATTTAAGTCAGTATATTCGTTACATTCAATATTTTTCAGTTATGCGTGGAATCACATCGGGAATATTAATTTTTACACTCATTATTCTGGTCGTTGAAATTTTGGGGTTTCTTGGAATTACTCTGCTTGTTCGCAGGAAAAAGCGGAGATGGATGGTGGGTGTTACATACTGGTTCTTTACAGCTGTTTTCCTGACTTTATGGCTCGCTGCATTCCTGGATACTGAAAAAATAAGGCACACGACCGATTACAGTTTCTTTTATTTGGCGATATTTATAAGCGTCCTGAACTTTTTCCCCAAAGCATTACTATCGCTTTTTGTCATTCTTTCTGTGCCATTCAGTTTAGCCCGAGACAAAATTCGTTCTCAAATTATTCTTTTAAGCGGACTGATTCTAAGTTCAGGGATGGTATTAACGATCGGATATGGCCTCATTGCGGGGAAGAAGGTCATCCGCATGGAAGAATTCAGGTTGGACATTGCTGATCTTCCTGCGGGATTAAACGGGGTGAAAATAGTCCATATTTCCGATATTCACCTTGGAAGTTACGGACGTGACCGGTTTTTGAAACGTTGTGTGGAAAAAATCAACAAAGTTGAACCTGATTTTATTCTTTTCACCGGCGATATGGTCAATAATTTTTATCAGGAAATCGTTGATTTTGAGGATCAGCTTGGAGAATTTAAAGCACGATCCGGAAAATTTGCTATTCTGGGCAATCATGATTACGGAGATTATTCTGACTGGAATTCACCGAAGGATAAAGCCTTAAATCTCAAGAGGATTAAGCAGAAAGTAGGTGAAGCTGGTTTTCAGTTATTACTGAACCGGTCAGTGAAAGTAAATATTCGCGATACATCCTTATATATTATTGGTGTAGAAAATTGGGGGCATCCGCCTTTTCCTCAGTATGCCAGGTTGGATTCTGCCCGGCAAAATATTCCCGAAAAGTCGTTCCAAATTCTTTTGACACACGATCCGGCTCATTGGAGCGATCAGGTACTTTATAAAACAGATATCCCTTTAACACTGGCAGGGCACACGCATGGCGGACAATTTGCGATTAAAATCGCCGGTATGGAGTTCAGTCTCATCAGCCTGATAAATAAATACTGGGGAGGGCTGTACAGGGAAAACAACCAGTTCCTCTATGTGAACAGAGGCCTTGGTTGTGTAGGATTACCCGCCCGGATCGATATGGCACCTGAAATAACTGTGATCACCTTGTTCCGCGAATAAAATAACTTCACATCAAGTTGAAACTGATTGATAGCAGGAATTCAACCCTGAAGTCTTTGAAATCGGGTCTGTATATCCCCCGCAATCCGGCCGATATCGGCGTCGCAAGACGCAGTAAATGACCGTCAGACATCATTTCTGTTCCGATCGATTTCACCTCACCTTTAATGATGCCTGATTTCTTTCCGTCCTTGTTGTACAGGACAGACTCATATTCGGAAAAATCATAGAATAACGACATTCTCAGGCGCTTTAAAAAGGCAAAGCGCCCAAAATTCAGGTCGGGGTAACAAAGAGGCATCATATAATCAGCTCCGAATGTATAAAGCTTATGGTTTCTGATCCGGCCAATACCCCGGGGAAAGCGGATCACATCCGAAAAAGTATAAATCTCGCCCGTTCCTTTTCGCTGATAGCCATTATAGAAGCGTATCCCGTGATTTTTTAGGATACCGGGAAAATACAGTGTGGTCTCGGCAGCTTTCAAATCGCTGATTCTGGTTCCTCCGCCCGGGCTGTAACGGTAATAAAGGTCCAGTGATTGACCCCAGTCAGGCATGATATCCAGTTCCGCTTTCCGGATCATGTTTTGAAAAAACAGCCGGTGAGTCAGGGAATGATAATATCCGTCATGAATTTCCTCCGGAGCAGCTCTCTCCTGTATGATCTTTTCATAATTGTATTCTGTCTCAGGCTGAAAGAATTGGCGGTATTTTCCCCGGTTAAATGAAAGAGGCAGCCTCGTATTGAAGGTACAGATCAGCTCCTTCCATGTGTAGCTTTGACTGATTGTATCAGTCCCATCATTGATTATCCTGGGATATACAGATTTCCTGTTGCCGTAGCTCAATTCGGTACTGAAAACCGGGAACAGGCCGGTATAGTTGAACGCTATTTTATATTTTCCGGTATGATCGGTTGGATCGTACACATAACCCACCAATGTACTTGCCGTACCCAGCTTGTTTTGAGACAAAAAAGAGACGCCTGGCTGTACTTCGTAATCATTCACATTAATATATAAAGGGGCCCAGCTATGAAAATTAAACAAATGGGCCAATTTCCGGTATGGCTTGACGGGGTACCCGGAAGGAGCAGTGAGTGAATCAGGAACACTTTTTTCCTGTGCCGCAAGCGAAGAGGCCAGTTTATAGGTTGCTGTATGCACGTTGTTGGTTAAGGCGTTCTTATGATCGTTCAGATTCTGCACTGATACCCCGTAACCATTTGATGAATAGTTACTGAAAAATATCCTGCTTCCTGTAACAGAGGGATAATCGGCGCCAAAAGGAACAGAGGTAACCTGGCTGGTTTCACCTTTCTGTAAATTGAGACAGAAAATATTATCAATACCTGTTTTTGCAGATGTGTAATAAAGATTGCCGTCCCGGAACTTCGGGTTCCTGATATCGTGATAATCCGGTTGTGTCAGCATACTGAACTGCCCTGTAGCTGTAGTGAGCGATCCCAGATATTTACCCGCGGACGACAGTGCAGAAAAATAAATGACTTTGGCTAACGGATCCCAGGTTGGTGTCAAAAAATATTGGTTGTCGGGTGTGGCATATCCTGCAAACTTCTTCCCTGTTTTCAGATCAAAAACTGCCAGTTGGTAGTTATTTGAAAAATCGGTTTCCACCGCCACGAATGACTTCATATCCGGGGCAATAACCGGGCTGAGCAGGTTGAATTTGTAACGGAATTCTTTACGGGTTTGGGTTTTCATGTCGTAAACCACAATCACCGACCGGCCGGCATGTTCCCATCTGATATCCGCCCGGTATTCTGCCCAGATGATCAGATTACCTGTGACCGACATGGATTCCTCCAGCACCGGTCCCGGCGTAGTAACAACCGATTCCCTGCCTGATTTCACCATAACAATCCGATCGATGTCATCGCGACTTTCACGCAAGGCGATAAATGATGAATCGTTTAAGGCGTTAACATATTTGTAGTTGGTATAGGAATCGTTTTGAAGACTTATATTTTTATAGTCTGAAATTTCGAGTGTGGCAATTTCTTTTTTCCATTTGCCCAAATACTCGTGAAAAATGCGCTTGTAAAGATCCTCTTTACCAAATCCTGTTTGTTGTTTAAGTACGCGGTTAACAGGATTGACAGAAAGCGGTTTACCTGCTAATTCTTCCAATACCTCCGACCATACTTTCGTACCGAACTGTTCCCTGATCGTGCCCGTAAACCAATAACCAAACTTATAGCGGTCGGGCACAAAATCCTTGTACGAACCAAGAGAAGCCTTATCGTATGAAAACAGCCCCTTTTCCACGACCTGTGCCTTTGTTTGCATCAAAAAAGCAGGTAAACGCCCACGTCCTGACTTGCTCAGCGCCGTCTCGGTCATCACGGCATCACCTTCTATAAACCAGAAAGGCAAATAAGCACCCACCACTGCAGCAGCGGCCTGTTCACCAAACAAAATCCGGAAAATAACGGGCAGTTCCTTCTGTACTTTGTCCATCTGTACCACATGTCTGAACTCGTGAACAGCCAATTGTTCAAGCCAGTCCTGTGCATATATTTTCTGATTCGGGGTGGTATAAAATTCCACTCTTTTGGGAGACCATGCCACTAATCCGTTAGAAGTGACGGTACGGGTATGTAAAATCACAGAAATTTTCCCCGGAGCATGATTCAAGGTGGCGTAACCATAAGCATAAACAGCTTCCATCGTCCGGGCTAATTTTTGCGCTCTCGGCTCGTATCCTTCCGGGAAAATAAGTTGAAAATGACTGGTGTTGATTTCTTTCCACTTAATACCGCCGGGGTCTTCCCCGGTTGTATAATATTGTGCAGCGACCGGTGGTCCATAAAACAGGATCAATGCCAATAATTTTATCAGGCGCATAAATTGACTATCAATTGAAGCAGAAATATAAGCAAAGACATCGAATTATCCTGAATCTTTTTCTCAATGAAGAAATATTATGTGATTTGTGGTATTTTTACATCTTGTTCTGGAATGATTTTTGAAAGTTTTGAAAAAGTTTATCTAACAATTTTATGACAGCAAAAATAAACTTAAGATTACTGTTCGGGATAATGATTCTGATCACGGTCTTCACGTCCTGCGCAACATCTTATCATACTATAACTATAGAAACGGCGAGGCCTTCGCAAGCTATTCTTCCCAAAGGTATCAATAGCTTAACGCTAATGAACCGAAGTATCTCCGGAGAATTCCGGGATTTTAATCCCGACAGTTTACAACGCTATTTTTATGCGCAGAATTTTAATATCAATACCGTTGTTCTCGACAGTACTGCTGCCGATACCACATTAAAAGTATTGGGCGATTTGTTGTTCGGGTCGGGACGTTATGACGTGGTGATCCCGAAAGACAGGAATTTCGCCCGTGATCTGAAGTTTTTCAGGGTTCCTGAAGAACTGGACTGGAATGAAGTGAATCAGATTTGTGAAGAATTCCGGACAGATGCCCTGTTGGTGATGGAACGTTATTATACTAAGATTATCACGCGGTATCGAATACACCCGGAAACAATGGAGAACCAGGAATATCATTCCGCATCCATTGATTCAAAATACGATGCGGTCGTGAAAATATATGATCCGATGAAAAAAGAAGTGATCAGGCAGATCGTTGTTTCCGATACGATCTCGTGGTTCGATTCTGATCTGACCATCCAATCACTCTTTGCAAAACTTCCTTCGATAAAACGGTGTCTGATACAGACTGGAATACAAGTGGCTTTAGATCTTGACAGCAGGCTGTCGCCTGCATGGGTTGCCGACAAAAGGGGTTATTTTTTGATCGAAAAGGATGATCTGTCCCGGATATCCAAATGGATCGAGCAAGACGACTGGCAATCGGCTTACGATTACTGGCTGACTTTTGCTGATTCCGGTAAGAAATCAATTAAAAGCAAGGCTCAGTTTAATCTGGCCCTGGCAAGTGAAATGCTTGGGGAGATTGATGAGGCAATCAGTTGGGGCAACCAGTCCTATGAGTCCGAATATCGTATTCAGACTGAACAATACCTGAACAAACTTGGAAAAAGAAGAGATACGCTTAAGCAATTTAAGCAGACGGAAAAAGAATAAAGTGAAAAACTCAAAGCGATCCTCTTAGGGTTAATTTGGGCGTCAGCACTTCAAACACCTTCTCCTTTGATTCCACAAAGCGTGCGGCTTTAAGTCCCATTTCTCCAAAATCAATGGAAATTGTGGTAATTCCGCTTCCCACTATCTCTTTCATGGGCGTATCGTTATAAGATATCAACCCGACGTCTTTTCCGGGTTCAAGTCCTTTTTTTCGACATTGCTTGATGATGTAAACCAGATCAGCCTCCCGGATAACCAGAAATGCTTGACCCGCTTCCACAGGATGATCTGAGATTTTTCTGATCAAAGAATGCTTCAGCTTGTTGGAGCTGCAAAAGTAGTTAAATGACTGAATGAATTCTTTTGGATGAAAAAGTGTTTCAGGGAAGACCAAATGAAATTCATCGTATTTTTTTATCAGATGAAGGCCTTCCTTCAGACAATCGAGCACTCCAAGGGTAAAATCCTGGGTAAGATAGGCTATATCGGGATTGTCGGGGGTACCCATGTCAAGGATCAGCAATTTATTCGGGTCAATCTTCCTGACCACGTTCTCAATACGCCGGTTATTGAAATTCATGACCACATACATGCTGTAACGCCCCAGGCTGTTCAGGATCAGCTGATCAAAGATGTCAGCATTGTAATGATGAAACAACAGATCAACGGTATAGTTTTCGGGAAGATTGCTCCGGAAACTTACGTACAATTGTTCCTTGAAAGCGCTGAAATCGTCCAGTAAAACCATCACCTTAAAAGACAAGGAACTGACAAAATAGCCCTTGGTGGGTGTCGAGGAAATAATACTTCGCCGTTTTAAAACGGAATACGCCTTAAAGATAGTATCGCGCGACAAGCCGCTTTGCTTGTTGAGCTGGTTCACCGAAGGCAGGAAATCGCCTTCTTTCAGTACTCCGTTACTGATCGCTTCATTAATTGCATGGATCAGCTGTTGTAACTTGGTCTGACTGGATGTTAAATCTACCTTGAAATTAAATTGCATTTGGTTAACTTTTTATATAAGAGCCTGATCTTTAATTAATCAGGCTCTTTATTGTGTTTTAACTTTCCTGAAAATGGATCTTATAGGTACGATACCCGAAATAACCAATAATCAGAAAGCAAATCAATGGCATAATAAAAGAAACATTGACAGCCGGCAAATCAAATACAGATCCCCTGTCGATAATCCGGGCCTGCAGCAAAGGTAAGAAGGTTCCGCCAATAATTGACATGATTAGTCCGGCAGCCCCGAATTTGGCGTCTTCACCCATTCCCCTCAGTGCAATTCCGTAAATAGTCGGGAACATCAGCGACATGCACGCAGAAATGCCAACCAGGCAATACAGTCCGTTGATATCGGTAAGAAGAATAGTGCCCAGCGAGAGAATGATCCCTCCCAACGACAAGCTCATTAACAATTTTCCGGCACGTATATATTTGAGTAAAAAGGTACATATAAATCTGGAAACCAAAAAGATGCCCATCGCAATAATATTGAAAAACTGTGCTTTTTGCGCCGCATCGCCGGAGGTCATTCCGTAATCTTCCATGAAGATTCGCTGACCGTATTGTACAATAAAGGTCCAGCACATAATCTGTGCTCCCACGTAAAAAAACTGTGCAACAACACCTTCCCTGTATCGTTTCACATTCAGCAGCTTTTTTACTGCCCCGAAAAAATTCATATCGTGCGAAGACTCCTCATTTTTGGGCATTCTTGTAAACAAAATGATGAAGAACATCAGCAGGATAACGCCGCCTATCGCGATATAGGGGAAACTAAGTGTTTGAAGATCCTGCATCTTGATCTTTTCAAACTCCTCAAGTGGCAGGAGTTCTCTTTCCCCTGCACCACGCGGGTCAAGCCTGGCCTGGATCAGGTTTTTGGCCACCAGCATACCAGTGATGGATCCCATCGGATTAAAGGCCTGGGCAAAGTTCAGGCGGCGTGTGGCTGTACTGTCAGGTCCCATGAACAGGATATACGGATTGGCGCTGGTTTCCAAAAAAGACAGACCACAGGTCATTATAAAATAAGCGATCAGGAAGGGATAATATAAACCAATAAAACTGGCCGGAATAAACAACAGTGCTCCTGTAGCGTACAAGCCTAATCCCATGAGGATACCTGCTTTATAGGTATATTTACGGATAAAAAAAGCAGCAGGGAAAGCCATTACACCATAGCCGCCGTAAAAGACGACCTGCACCCATGTACCCCCGCTGACCCCCATGTTAAAAATCCGGGAAAATGCTTCCACCATAGGATTGGTTATGTCATTGGCAAACCCCCATAAGGCAAAACAACTTGTTATCAATATAAAAGGAAGGATGAATTCCTTCGGAATAACTCTCTCTTTAGTTTTCACGCGGTTATTGTTAGGAAATTTAAGACTGAATAGAAAGCGATTAATTTTGAAGCCTGAAAATAATTACTTTTAAATGATTCTGAGCATAACGTGATCATTGATTTCTGATCAAAAATGATCCGTTACGCTCAGAACAATAAACTGTTGTTTTTATTTGTAAAGCGGTCCGTAAGTGGCACAGGCTCTGTAATCGGCCGCTTCCTTGTCCGCTCCGAAAGCATTCCAGGCACTGGGCCTCAACAGATCCTGTTCGTTCACATTATGCATGCAAACGGGAATACGAAGAATCGACGCCAGAGTGATCAGATCAGCACCGATGTGACCAAACGAAATAGCCCCGTGGTTAGCACCCCAATTGGCCATGACCGAATAAACATCTGCAAAAGGTCCGTCACCTGTCAGACGTGGTACAAACCAAGTGGTAGGCCAGGTAGGATCCGTGCGTTCGTCCAGAACTTTATGGATGTCGTCAGGAAGTTCAACAGTCCAGCCTTCTGCAATTTGCAAAACAGGGCCAAGCCCTTTCACCAGGTTCACGCGCGACATGGTTACAGGCATTTGTCCGGCAGT
>JBDKTZ010000013.1:0-2778 GCA_039679975.1 Prolixibacteraceae bacterium | reverse complement strand
TAATCATAACACCGAATCAACGAATTGCTCAGGTAATCCCCAGGCTTCCGCAACGCCTTTATAAACGACTTTGCCCGAAACAATATTTAATCCTTTCTTCAATGCTTCATTTTCCCTGCAGGCATTCCTCCATCCTTTACCTGCAATTTCCAGGGCAAAAGGCAGGGTGGCATTTGTCAGGGCCAGTGTTGATGTACGGGGCACAGCCCCAGGCATATTAGCCACGCAATAATGGATGACACCATCAATCTCAAAAGTTGGATAATCGTGAGTTGTTGCTTTGGTCGTTTCAAAACACCCACCCTGATCGACAGCGACATCAACCATCACCGTTCCCGGGCGCATGGTCGAGACCATTTCACGTGTGATCAGTTTCGGAGCCTTAGCGCCGGGAATAAGGACAGCACCGATGATCAGATCATGTGTCTTCAGCATTTCCTGAAGATAATAGGCGCTGCTCATCATGGTCTTTACATTGGCAGGCATAATATCGTCAAGGTAACGCAACCGTTTCATACTGACATCCATGACCGTTACATCGGCTCCCATACCGCCCGCCATCTTGGCTGCTTCGGTGCCGACAATTCCTGCTCCTATGATCAGTACCTTTGCCGGCGGCACTCCGGGCACTCCTCCCAGTAGCACGCCATAACCGCCAAAGGGTTTCTCCAGATATTTCGCGCCTTCCTGAACAGCCATTCGTCCGGCGACTTCAGACATGGGGATAAGCAAAGGAAGCGAGCGGTCGGCCAGCTCAACTGTTTCGTAAGCAATACAAACAGCACAACTGCTGATCAGGGCGCGTGTGAGTTCTTCTGACGAAGCAAAATGAAAATAAGTAAACAAGATCTGGTCTTTTCTTATCAGCGGATATTCTGTGGCGACCGGTTCTTTCACTTTGATGATCATCTCAGCTTTGGCATAAACCGCTTCAAGCGTGGGAAGCATCCCGGCTCCCGCAATCAGGTAATCCCCGTCAGAGAATCCGCTGCCATTCCCTGCTCCGGTTTGTACATAAACTTCGTGTCCTGCTTTACACAACTCAGCGGCCCCTGCCGGAGTTAATGCTACACGGTTTTCATTATTTTTAATCTCTTTAGGTACTCCTATTATCATATGATATGTTTTAAAGAACAAGGATCAAAGTTAGAATATAACCGCAATTCTAAACTATGATTTTATTACAGAAAAACACTGAAAATAACAACAGTTGTCCCTGCCAGTGAGCGTTTCCAACCTCTACTTTCATTCTGATTCGTTTTTGGTCGGAGATATTACAATTTTTAAACGAAGAACTTATATTAATATAGAATTGCAAGTTGTATCTTTGCCACCCGGAAATATATTTTTAGAAACATGCCAACCACATCCATTCGGGGAAATAAGATGCCTGATTCACCAATCAGAAAACTCGTCCCTTTGGCGAATAAAGCCAAGGAGATGGGCCGCAAGGTTTATCATTTAAACATTGGTCAACCCGACCTGCCGACTCCTCAGAAAGCGCTTGACGCCATCAGGAATATTGACAGAAAAATCCTGGAATACAGTCCAAGTGAAGGAATTTTGTCCTTACGACAAAAGCTGGTAAACTATTACCGGAAGTTTAAAATCGATGTTCAGGTCGAGGATATCATCATTACCGCGGGGGGGAGTGAGGCGGTTACTTTCGCGTTTATGTCATGTCTGGACCCGGGCGACGAAATTATTGTTCCCGAACCGGCTTATGCCAACTACGAAGCATTTGCAATTGTTGCCGGAGCAATCATAAAATCGATCCCGGCAAGCATTGACGAAGGATTCAGTTTACCCCCGGTTGAGGAATTTGAGAAGCTGATTACCCCAAAGACGAAAGGGATCATGATCTGTAATCCAAATAATCCGACCGGCTATCTTTATACGCATTCGGAAATGAATGCTATTCGTGACCTTGTAAAAAAATACGATCTGTTCCTGTTTTCAGATGAAGTGTACCGTGAATTTTGCTATACTGGAGCACCTTATATTTCGGCATTTCATTTGGAAGGAATCGAAAAAAATGTGATCCTGATCGATTCTGTATCGAAGCGTTACAGTGAGTGCGGGATCCGGATCGGAGCGCTGATTTCGAAAGACGCGGAAGTGCGGCGTAATGTGATGAAATTTTGCCAGGCGCGACTCAGTCCGCCGTTGATCGGGCAGATTGCCGCAGAAGCGTCGTTGGAAGACAATGAAGAGTACCTGCTCGACTCCTATAATGAATATGTTGAACGAAGAAAATACCTGATCGACGGACTGAACCGCATAGAAGGCGTTTATTCTCCCATTCCTATGGGAGCCTTTTACACATTGGCCCGGCTTCCGGTCGATGATGCCGATAAATTCTGCGCCTGGTTGCTCTCTGATTTTGAATATCAGAATGAAACCATTTTCCTGGCTCCGGCTTCCGGATTTTACACCACACCGGGTCATGGCAAAGATGAAGTACGCCTTGCCTATGTGCTAAAAAAGAAAGATCTGGGAAAATCCCTCAAAATACTGGAAGAAGCGTTAAAGGTTTATCCCGGAAGAACAAGATAAAAAGAAAGGCTGATCGTTTGATCAGCCTTTCTTTTCAGTTCCCCAGTTCGGATATGAATTTAATCCGCATTAAACGGATATCCTCCTCTGTGTATTCGTCTTCTCCGAGTTCTTTCAACGCGAATTCCACTGAGTCATCCTCTGCTTCGCGAAAATACTCAAAGACTTCCTCCTGATGATCTTCGTCGATTACCTCATCGATGTAGTAATCGATATTGATCC
>JBDKTZ010000521.1:0-7491 GCA_039679975.1 Prolixibacteraceae bacterium | reverse complement strand
CGGTTATCTGCGGCATCAATTGAAAACAAGAAATTTTTGAATCTGATCTTTTCGTTGAGTGCAGGAATTTCACCCTTGATTTCGAGGATTAATCCGGCCAGAGTATCTGCATCGCCTTTGCAATCATCAAATACATGACTGTCGCAACCTGTAAATTTGAAAAAGTCGTTTAACTGGATTTTCCCGTCGAACAGATATTTATTATCACTGATACGGGTCGAGTAATGTTCATCTTCATCAAATTCGTCAAGAATATCCCCGACGATTTCTTCCAGAATGTCCTGGAGGGTCACAATACCTGAACTTCCTCCGTATTCATCGATCACAACGGCCATATGTACCTTGTTTTTTTGAAATTCTTCCAGAAGATCATCTATTTTCTTTGCTTCGGGAACGTAAAACGGCGGTCTTATAATCGATTGCCAGTGAAAAGTTTCCCGTTTGTGAATAAAAGGAAGCAGGTCCTTGATATATAGGATACCCTTTATATAATCGAATGACACCGAATATACAGGTATTCGCGAATATCCTGATTCGTTGATTACACTGATCACTTTTTCGAACGGATCCTTCAAATTCAGTGCAACGACATCGACCCGTGAACGCATAATTTCAGCGACATGTTTATGGCCGAACTTAACGATGCCTTCCAGGATTTCCTTGTCCTCGTAATTCTCATCCGCGTGGGTCATTTCAAGTGCCTGTGAAAGTTCATCCAGTGAAACATTCAGCGAATGAGGCTTCGTTCGTTTTCTGATCGTTGATGATAAATAAAGCAGTGAAGCATGAAAAGGTTTAAAGACACTTCCCATTATTCTCACAGGGAAAGCCATCATTCGGGCAACCCGGACGGCATATTTCGGGGCACATATAGTTGGAAATACTTCAGCAAAAAGCAAAAGGATAAAAGCAATAAATCCTGTCAGAAGAATATAATTTATAACTCCGGCTTGTGAAAAGTCGATGATCAGATGGACTACCATGGCTGAGGCCAGAATAACCGCTGTTTTTACGAAATTGCTGACCACCAGCAGTGTGGCCAGCAATTTTTCCGGGTTTTCCAGGCTCCGTGAAATTGATGCTGAATGGTTGTCTTTTTTTAACCTGCTTTGAAGAGTTGGCGAAAAATAGGCTACTTCAGAGCAGGAAATCAGGGAAGACAAAAGCAGCAGAATAACGATGAACGTAATTCCGGCGATTACAGATGTGGTGGCCGGGCAGAGCTGAATATACAGACCGGAAGCGGTGAAATAAGGTAATGGATCAGTTTCCAAACGAGTGTTATTTTAGTTACTAAAAGGGCAAGTCATCTTCTTCCGATGCTTCAAAGCCGGGGTCTCCCTGATTATTTGCCGGTTCACCAACATGCGGCATTGCCTGAGAGTTGCCGGCACCTTCGGCGCCTTTCGGGCCGCCAAGCATTTCCATGTTATCCACGTAAATTTCAGTCGTATAACGCTTGTTCCCGTCTTTGTCATCCCACGTCCGGGTGCGGATCTTTCCTTCGATATACAGCTTATCACCTTTTTTCACATATTGTTCCACCACTTTGGCCAATCCTCTCCATACAACAATATTATGCCATTCAGTTGTCGTGACTTTTTCACCGTTTTTTGCCGTGTAACTTTCGGATGTTGCCAGGGTAAAATTTGCTACGGTGACGTCTTTGTCAAGATGGCGGACCTCCGGGTCACGGCCAACATTGCCAATCAGAATTACTTTGTTTACTGCCATAGTTATTTAGTTTTTTTGATTTACAGAAAGTAATTTAATCCTTTTATATTACAAAACCGATAGTTAAATACCATTAATTCATGAAGATGCTGTTTTTCGCAACGAACTCGTGTATCTGTTTGACGAACGAACTAAACACTCATGACCAATCGATAGAATCCAGTTCTTTTTCTATCGGTTTGGGTACGGCAAAGTTAAGAATATCTTCCTTATCCACTTTCAACAAATACGGAAGCCTGAATTTTTTATCATTGACACGGATATAGATGAACCGATAATGAATACACTGGTGGCTCAGGAGCTGTTTTTGCCAGGAGGTAACTTCACTGATTTCAATATTTTCATATCCCAGAAAGCTGACCAGATGATTTTCCAGGCGGTTTGCTTTTGTTTTTTCTTCGGTCTCGATCAGTGGAAATTCGTACAGATTTCTCCAAATATCGTTACCGGTACGTTTTCTGATATAAACATGGTCATGATCCCTGATGATCAGGTAATTGAAATACCTGGAGCGGAGCTTTTGCGTCCGTGTTTTTACCGGCAGGTTGCCGGCCGAGCCGTTTTTAAAGGCGACGCAACGATCGTTGAACATACATGAGTCGCACCCGGGATTTTTAGGAGTGCAATAAAGTGCGCCGAATTCCATGATGGCCTGGTTATATTCGCCCGGATTTTCCTTATCCATAACTGTGTTTGCCAGTCGGGTAAATTCCTTTTTACCCGACTGTGTATTGACAGGAGTTGTTATCCCGTACAGTCTGGAGAGAACCCGGAACACGTTTCCGTCGACCACCGCACAAGGCTGGTTGAACGATATGGAACTGATTGCTGCTGCGGTATATTCGCCCACACCTTTTAATTTGATCAGTTCACGATAATTGTCCGGGAATTTTCCGTTGAAAACGCTGCTGATAGTGCGTGCGGCAGCATGCAGGTTGCGAGCACGGGAATAATAACCTAAACCCTGCCATAATTTCAGGACTTCATCTTCATCGGCGCCCGCCAGATCGTGAACCGTGGGGTATTTTTCAATAAACCTAAGATAATAAGACAATCCCTGATCAATGCGGGTTTGCTGTAAAATGACTTCCGAGAGCCATACCGCGTAAGGATCTTTAGTCTCCCTCCAGGGAAGTTCTCTTTTGTGAATGGTATACCACCGCAACAAGTCTGCACCTAACCCAATCATATAAAAAAACTGTTTTTAGACTCTTAGAATCCTTGCTTCAACAAGCCATCCCGGGTTGACTTAATTAGGATGACAAGTTTCATTAAGGCTTGAATATATTTTATATACGAACGAAAATAAAAAGACAATTGCAAAAATAATTTAAATCAAATGGCTTTAGTTCTCAAATAATTTTTATTTTTGCACACCGATACAGAGGAAAATATAATTTATTGAAAACTAAATATTTTAAGAGATGACTAAAGCAGATATCGTTAACGAGATTAGCAAAAACACAGGAATTGAAAAAATTACCGTTCAAAAAGCTGTAGAAGCTTTCATGGAAACTGTAAAAGATTCATTAACAGAAGGCAGGAATGTTTATCTCCGTGGATTCGGAAGTTTCATCGTAAAGAAACGGGCAGAAAAAACAGCGCGGAATATCTCGAGAAATACTACAATCATTATTCCTGAACATTTTATTCCCTCTTTTAAGCCGGCAAAGACTTTTGTATCGCAAGTAAAGGACCAAATTAAAAAATAATATATGCCAAGCGGGAAAAAAAGGAAAAGACATAAGATGTCAACGCATAAGCGTAAAAAACGGCTTCGGAAGAACAGACATAAAAAGAGAAAGTAATTTTTGCATCAAGCAGAAATTGGACTTTGTTTGTTGATTAAACCTAAAGTACAAAGGTACTTTAGGTTTAATCCGTTTTACGCATCGGATTTAAATGCCGAACAAATTTCAAATTAAATAACGTTGTGAGTAGCGATCTGATTATTGATGTCACTCCCTCGGAAGTTGTTATTGCTTTATTGGAAGATAAACGCTTAGTTGAGCTAACAAGGGAAAAAAGCGGAGTAAAATTTGCAGTTGGCGATATTTATTTAGCCAAGGTAAAAAAAATTATGCCGAGCTTGAACGCTGCTTTCATCGACGTTGGGTATGAAAAAGATGCATTTTTGCATTATCTTGACATGGGACCGCAATTTTCAACTTTGAATACATTTATGAAAGTTGCGAGTTCAAAAAAGAACCGTATTTCTTCTTTATCAAAAATTCAGTCAGGCCCTGATATTAATAAAGAGGGCAAAATTACTGAAGTACTAAAAGCAGGACAGGTCATTCTTGTACAAATCGCGAAGGAGCCCATATCAACAAAGGGGCCAAGATTGACCTCCGAATTGTCAATTGCGGGAAGAAATTTAGTGTTGATGCCTTTTAGTGAGAAGGTAAGTGTCTCACAGAAAATCAGTTCAGCCGAAGAAAAAAACAGGCTAAAAAAATTGATCCAAAGCATCAAACCGAAGAAATATGGTGTCATTGTCCGGACCGTTTCAGAAGGAAAACGGGTTGCAGAGTTAGACCAGGAATTGAAAAGGCTGGTCGCCAAATTTGAAACCATGTTCCAAAAATTAAAGAAAGCTACCGCCCCATCTTTAGTTATTGGAGAAATGAACCGGACTACTGCTTTGTTGAGAGATATTTATAACCCAAGCTTCAACACTATCATCGTGAATGATTCTGAAGTTGCCGATGAAATTGCAGAGTACCTTGAAACCATTGCCCCCGAAAAAAAGAAAACCGTCAAGTATTATAATGGCGGCCGGCCGATTTTTGAATATTTCGGGATCGACAAGCAGGTAAAGTCTTTATTTGGAAAGACTGTTTCTTTTAAAAATGGTGCATACCTGATCATTGAACATACCGAAGCTTTTCATGTCATTGATGTGAACAGCGGGAACCGTTCTAAAGCCGGGGTTGATCAGGAAACCAATGCACTGGAGGTAAACCTCGCAGCAGCCGAGGAAATAGCAAGACAATTGAGGCTGAGAGACATGGGCGGCATTATTGTGATCGATTTTATCGATATGCATGTTGCCGAAAACCGGCAGAAGGTTTATGACCGTATGAAGGAGGTGATGGATGCCGATCGTACCAAGCATAATATCTTACCGTTAAGTAAGTTTTGTTTGATGCAGATCACGCGCCAACGGGTACGTCCTGAAGAGCATGTGGAAACAGCCGAAGTCTGTCCGACATGCCATGGCACAGGTAAAATCACTCCTACAATTCTCTTTACCGATGAGCTGGAACGTAAAGTCAATTACATCTTTACTGAATTGAATAAGAAGAAATTGACGTTAAAAGTTCATCCTTACGTAGCCGCATTTTTAACGAAGGGACTTTTTTCCCTGACCCGAAAATGGGCTTTTAAACACTTAAGACGCATACGCGTTGAGGGAGTCAGTTCCAATTCCTTCCTTGAATATCATTTTTTTGATGAAAATACGGAAGAGATTATTCTTTAACAGTCAAATCCCGGGATTCTTTCCGGGATTTTCTGTATATAACAATCTTTAACAAATTTTTTCCGATAGCTTTGCGTGTAGAATTGTTATACTGAAACATTTTTCAAAAAGAGTATACACCATGAGGCAATTTTCCCTTCTTACCGGTTTTCTTCTGCTTTTTTTTCAGTCATTTTCACAGATCGAAGAACCAGTGAAATGGTCGTTCAGTTCAAAACAAAGCGGGAAGGAAGTTCAGTTAATTTTTAAAGCGACGATCGACCAGGGATGGCATTTATATGACACCAGCCTGCCGGATGGCGGTCCTGTTCCCACCTCTATTAATTACAATGACAGTTCCCTTTTTGAATTTCAAGGAGAGTTGAAAAAAAATCCACAGCCGGTACAGATCTTTGACAAGGCCTTCCAAATGAATCTGCGGTATTTCGGTCATCAGGTTGAATTTGTCCAGACTATCAGGTTGAATTCGGATAAACCCGTAACCATAAGCGGATATGTCGAATTTATGGTTTGCGATGATGAAAGATGCCTTCCGCCCACAGAAGCTGATTTTGAGTTTAAACTAAAAACGGAGAACGGAGACAGGAGGACGGAGACGGGAGACGGGAGACCGGAAACAGGGGAAAGGAATATGGAAGCCGAAGCCGGGAAACCCGTGGCAGGAGAGAAGATAGCGACGACAGGAGCTAACGATAACGCAGTGGTAACCGATACCTTGCAACGCACAACCGGCCATGAAGCGCCCCGGATCATCACGGCAAGAGGAAAAGAAGGATCGGCCGATACCCTTTGGCTGTTTTTCTTTCTTTCTTTTTTAGCCGGGCTGGCGGCAATCCTGACGCCTTGCGTTTTTCCCATGATCCCCATGACCGTCTCGTTCTTTATGCGCAGCGGTGAGACTAAAACCCGGTCAAAAGTCAACGCGATGTTTTATGGGTTTTCGATTATCGCGATCTATACTATTATAGGGACGATTGTAGCCATCGTTTTCGGGCCCGGCATTGCCAACTGGCTGAGTACCCACTGGATTCCCAATCTCCTTTTCTTTATCGTGTTCATGGTCTTTGCATTTTCCTTTTTTGGGATGTTTGAAATCGTCTTGCCGAGCAAGCTCGTTAACCGGTCGGATCAACAGGTGGACAAAGGTGGACTGATGGGTTCTTTTTTTATGGCTCTTACCCTGGTGTTGGTCTCTTTTTCATGCACGGGACCTATTGTGGGGGCTATCCTGGTGGAATCGGCAGGCGGGCAGGTGCTGAAGCCTGTGGTGGGAATGTTTGGCTTTTCCCTTGCTTTCGCCTTACCGTTTACTTTATTTGCATTATTCCCGGGCTGGCTGAGCAACCTGCCGAAATCGGGCGGCTGGCTGAATTCGGTTAAAGTGGTGCTTGGATTTCTGGAACTGGCGCTTGGACTCAAATTTTTAAGCGTGGCCGATCAGACTTACCATTGGGGAATTCTTGATCGGGAGGTTTATCTGGCATTGTGGATTGTCATTTTCACTCTCCTCGGTCTGTACTTACTCGGAAAACTCATGTTCGCCCATGATGATGAGATAAAAAGGATCACCGTTCCCCGCCTGATGTTGTCGATTATCACTTTTGCTTTCGTGGTTTATCTGATCCCCGGAATGTTTGGAGCGCCTTTAACTGCCATTTCCGGCTACCTGCCTCCCCAGACCACTCTCGACTTTGACCTGCATAAAATTGTTCGTGATGAGGTGAAACTGGTGAGTTCGGGCAGCCCCGTTGCACTCCCAACCGGCAACGGCGCTTTGTGTGAAGATCCGAAATACAGCGAATTCTTGCATCTTCCGCATGGACTTGACGGATATTTTGATTATGAACAGGGGTTGGCATGCGCCAAAGCGCAAAATAAGCCCGTTTTTATCGATTTCACAGGCCACGGATGTGTTAACTGCCGGGAAATGGAAGCCGCGGTCTGGTCCGACCCAAGGGTGCTCCAGCGGTTAAGAAACGATTATGTAGTCATTGCCTTATACGTGGATGATAAGACCACCCTGCCGGAAAGTGAATGGATCACTTCCGCCTATGATGGCAAGGTGAAAAAAACGATCGGTAAAAAATATGCTGATTTTCAGATTACCCGTTTTGGCGTAAACGCTCAGCCCTATTATGTGTTGCTTGATCATAATGGCAATCTGCTTATTGATCCGAAAGCCTATGATCTGAATCCGGATCATTTCGTGCAGTTTCTGGACGAAGGGTTGAAGGAATTTAAAGGCAGATAAAGACAGGCGGTGGTGTCTGAAC
>JBDKTZ010000349.1:0-9868 GCA_039679975.1 Prolixibacteraceae bacterium | reverse complement strand
GCGGCAATGTTCGGAATAGAAATCGAATAAAGACAATAATATTATCCCAACTTTTTTTGAGCAATATACTGGATGCATGTTTGATAGGATAAAAGTTGGGATAATTAAAAGGTTTGGATAAATGAATTTATCAAAAAGTTTTGATAACGCAATTGAATGCCTCCAGCGTTACATCAGCCTGAGCCGGAAGAACTCCCTGTTTTGCGGGAGCCATGCCGGAGCAGAAAGAACGGCACTGATTTATTCCCTGGCTTGCTCGTGCAGGCTTAACGGGATAAATACCTTCGAGTACTTCAGCGATGTGTTAAACCGTCTGGCTTATATCAGTCCCAATGCTCCCGATGAAGTTTACCGGGAATTACTGCCTGATCGCTGGACTAAAAAATAACCGTTAAACCGCGCGAGCAACAAATCAGAAATCCGACCTATGGGTATCGCGGAGACGCTTACAAACAGAATTGTTCGCTTCTATCCAGCATCTTGTTCTAAGTTATTCAGAAACAGATCAAACAACTTCAAATTGTAGAACTCTGATCATTGACTTGCAAACCAACGAAAACACCTATACCAAACGATATATCGATCTGCAGGAATCCGTAAATAAGTTCGCAGGTAACTTCCAGGAAAATAATCTCTTTAGTTTTAAAGTCAAATTTGTGGATAAGTCTGATTATTTTGACTTTGCTGATATGATTAAAGAATTTATCGACGAGAATAAAATTGGAGAATACAAAAAACGATTTGAAGCTCGTTTTGCTAGTATCATCAAACAAATTGGTCGGGAAACCAATCAACTTGTTGAAAAAGAAGGTGAAATCAGTCAGGTTGTTAAAGATATAAATACTGATTTTGTGACACGAAATTTTGTTGGAGCGATTAAAAGCATGGAACTGAAAACCGACAAAAGTGCGAACGCCATTTTTCAACTGCTGGTGGACATTGCAAACTTCAACGATAACAATCAGTTTGATTTGGGAGAAGTTAATCTTTTTTCCTCTAACGACCAGACCAATAAAAACGAGAAGGCCATCCAACTGCTCAAAGATTTAATCAAGGCAATGGCGGGTTATAAGGAAAAAGAAATTACACTTTCTGATTCTTTTGAATTGCGGTTCAAAATAGTTGAAAACGACAATGATACCGGATGGGTTGAAAAGCTGACCAACGTTGGCTCCGAGGGTACCGATACTCTGGTTAAAGCGATGATTAATATCATGTTGCTAAATGTTTTTAAAGAAAAAGCCGATAAAAAGAACAAAGGTGATTTTCGCTTACATTGCATGATGGACGAGATTGGCAAACTGCACCCTACCAATGTGAAAGGCATCTTGAAGTTTGCCAATGACAGGAATATCTTGTTAATCAATAGTTCTCCGACTTCATATAATGCCGCCGATTATCGTTATACATATCTGTTAGCGAAGGACGCAAAAAATGCAACGAATGTAAGTCGAATCGTAAGCAAAAAGATTTAGATGAAACTTCCGGTTCACATAGCAGAAAAACTATTACAACTCTTGCAAGGTGATACGGTTTCTTCAAGTGCCGCTAAACATGCAATAATTGAGGACCTTATTGTCGAAGGAATTATAGAACGTAGAGGCAGAATACAAAAAACGCTCTTCATAACCAACAAAAATGCGTGTCAAATCTACCTCCAAAGTAAATATTCAATCAACGACCTGGTTCAATACATTCAAACGATCAAACAAACGGATGTATCGCGCAGCCAATTAGTAGCAGCTTCTTCCGACTCAAAACTCAAAGCGATTAGAACATTCAAAGGTTTTTTGGTAAACAGTTATTTGCCTCTAAAAGCAAGTATAAATGGAGCTGAAATAACTCTAAACCCAACAGATGGCATTTTTCAGTTTATATATGATTATGAGCAATTTATCATTCCATCAGATGTTACTGTTATAGGTATTGAAAATCCTGAGAACTTCCGTGAAATAAGTAAACAGAGAAACTTATTCGAAGACTTAACTCCATTATTTGTATCCCGTTATCCGCAAAATCAAAGTAAGGATTTGTTAAAATGGCTTCTATCTATTTCCAATAATTATCTGCATTTTGGCGATTTCGATTTGGCTGGTATTGGTATATACCTGAATGAATATAAAAAATATCTGGCAGACAGGGCTACTTTCTTTATTCCAGATAACATTGAGGAAATTATTGCGAAATACGGGAACAGATCCCGATATAATAATCAGAAAGAGAATTTTGGTATTTCGTCGCTTAAAGAAAAAGAGCTTTTGCGGTTGATCGAAATAATGCACAAATACAAAAAGGGATTGGATCAGGAAGTTTTTATTGGGTTCTGAGAGCTACAACAAACAAACATCTGAATATCATCAATTTATAAAAACATCATACTAAATGATTCATTTGACAAAATCAGTGTAAATTGAAATTAATCCTGTCTCCCATATCGCCGTCTCATCCACCGATGATCCTCCTATGTCCCTTCGACGATCCTTGGGTTGGGTTATATCAAAATTCGTAAAAGGCCATACGATCAGCAATATTAATATACTTGTGTTCTTAACCGGATCTCCTCCAAATTTTGTAATTTGCGACAACGTCAGTAAACAATCTGACTGACCAAAGTCCAATTACTGTATTACCCCCTAAATATGGAATCGAGGAAAGATGAAATAAACATCGGAGTAAGTAAAAGGAAAGCTTTATTACTGACTTTAGTCGGAGTTGGATTCTTTTCAATATCGGTTTGGGCTTTTACAAAAGTTGTCATTTTACCCTCTGGCTTTGACAGGACTTTTCTGATGGCTGGTATTTCCTTACTGATGATCACATTTGGATTTTCCAGTGTCTGCGGCCTGAAAAAATTAATTACCAACAAATACGGACTAATTCTTAGCGACCACGGAATTAAAATCAACATCGGCCCGAATAGAGGTCAATTTATTCAATGGAGTGATATTAAAGAAATTAAATTGTATAGTCAACTCCAAGGACCAATGTATCTTTTATTCTTTGTTAAGAATCCAACAGGTATATTAAAAGGAACCAGAGGATTTCGAAGGTTTCTTCTGAAAATGAATGCGATATCACATAAAACGCCTGTGAGTATTACATCAGTCTGGCTGGAGTGCAACCTTGACCAAATTATTGAGATAATTGAAGAAAAAATAAAGAAACAGGAACTGTGCACTTCAGGCTAAAATGCAATCTTTTCGAATACTGTACAGAATTGCATAAGCCCTAAAGAGCAGTTCCTTATGAACAGCGGATCAAATTTAATTGGGAATATAGAATATACAAGCAAAACCTATACAACATGCTCTAAAAAACCCTTAGCACCGATTTTTAAAACGCGAATAATGAGCAGATTGAATATATTAGTAGTTTGTGGCAGGAATAAAAAACGAAGCAGAACTGCTGAATTTATTTTTAAGAATGATCCAAGATTTAATATCCGTTCTGCAGGTCTCAGTCCGAAAAGTGACAGAAAAATATCTGAAAAGGATTTAAATTGGGCAGATCTTGTATTTGTTATGGAAACTGGACACCGGCCAAGAATATGGGGCACCTACAGACATTTACAGTTACCTACAATCGAAGTCCTAAATATCGATGACGAGTATGAGTTTATGGATGAAGAACTTGTCGAACTGCTCACTGAAAGAATTAATAGCACGCTGCGCATAGTTTATAAAATTTGATTCACAACAAAAACATTCGCTTGAGATATAGGTTACATCCACACCCACCGAGTATCTTGGTAAATTACTGATAAACAGGCTTATGACCGTACCTCCGTGAACCGCAAAATTTTCTTCCCGGTAGATTATAGGTAATATGCGGAGTAAAAGCCTGACCTGTTCCTTGTAGAGCTTATTCATAATTTTTCAGTTCTTCGGGGATTACTAGCTGGTATTTGCTGTCATAAACACCGTTGGGCACGATTTCTCGTTTACCGCTCCCAGTATCTACTTTCTGTAAGTCCAGTTCACTGAACCATGCGTGACCGGCTTTTTCCGCCATATACAGGAACAGACGTTTCATTTTTACTGATGTGTTTTGCTCCAGTAACGCCTGCATCGTGCCGGGGCGAAGCGCGGTTAATTGTTCCATCACATAATACAAATCCATGAGGTTGTACTGCCGGGGAGCAAGGTTCAGACATTCGATAAACGCCCGTTCCGGGGTGGAAACCAGTATTTCAAGTGTTCCCTGCATCATCGGGCTTATACCGGTATTTGTATCGAAATACTCCGAAGTAACGAATAATAAGTCCACACCCCAGTCATGTTTTCTGAGCCAGGACGGAATCCACTCGTCTTTAGGATGGCCGACATATACAACCGGTCGCCCCATAGGAACATAGTGTGTGTATCCCGCCAGTTCCAAAGCTGATAATCCACCAACATAAAAATGTTTGCCGGTTTGTTTATTCAATGAAGATAAAGCCCCGTATATGGTTGGGTTCTCGCCGGTACGGACCATCACACCTGCCCCTATGGAGGTCAGCCATTCGGAATCGCGGTACCGTCGTTGCAGTTCATAAGATATGCCGTTCTCTCTCATCCACGATGAAAAGAACAAGGCCCCCGAAGGTAACTTTTGAAGCAACTGGTTTATTTTTGTTGATACAACTGTACTCATAGTGCAAATATACTAAAAAATATAAACCAAGGATAGTTTATTGTCGTAACATCTCATCTGCATTTGACTTTTCGGTGGAAGAATAGAAAATAGCGATGAACCATTAGCCAGACAACTGTTGGAGTTGCTTTACTTACTCTAACTCGAAACGGCATCTCAGTCTGTAATCCGGCATATATTAAAATGGCCTCTTGCGGCTCCTAATATAATCAAGCAATAAGTCGAGGGTCGCTTTTTCAGTTCCATATACCAAAATATCTTTGAAAAGATCCTGACATACTTTGTCTATATCCGCATAGCTCAACCCAGGGATTCCTTCACCATCTCGTCAACGGGGAGCTTTTTATTTTTGAGCAGATCTGCCAGCTCAATCTTGTAGAATTCTGTGATTTGTTCCAGGTCCGGGAGAGGATAAGAAATAACGTCGTCGAAGCGTCTGAATAATAACACACGCGAAATGCGTTTCTATATTCTAAGTTTTCGGATAATGCATAGACAACTTCCTATTAATGCCTCGAGAAGTTGACTTTAACGCATAAGCAGTTCATGGGATGTCACCGCTCAATGTATTTGCCGGGGTGTGCTCTGTACCTTCTATGAACTAAACATAGACCAAATTTTCCCGGGAAATCGATAACTTTGAGCAATCTGCCAAGAACGGTTTTAGTTTGGCCGTGAGCTACAAGCTACAAGTGGAAAAATGACAAAACAAAGGGAAATGAAGGTTACATATTTTATATTCCTCTTGCTGGTGAGTAATATAAAAATGTTTGCTCAACAGGAAAAAAATGACACGACCATTTATATGCTCGTTGACAGATACCCTGTATTAATTGCAAACGGAAAAGCCCCACCTCTTTTATTGCCCGACGTTAAAATTCATATTAGAAAGTTCAACCTGCAGTTTCACTTTTGCTTTCAATGCTGTAAATACCCTTAACAAAGTGTCCATTGTTACATTACCTGCATTGTTTTCAAGTCGTGAAATCTGGGCTTTTTGAACACCTATCAGCTTGCCTAATTCTTCCTGTGTCAAATTACGCTCCTTCCTTGTTTGTTTTATGGCTTTGCCAATCAAGTCCATTTGAAGTTCATACTCAAAAAGGTCCCTTTCAGGTGTTCCGACTTTTCCAATGAGTTCGTCCTTCACTTCGTTAAACGTGTATGTTTTCATTAGTTCTTGTTTCTAAGTTTATCTTCAAAATATTTTGTCCTGCTTTGAACGGCTTTTTGAATTTCTTGTTTTGGCACGCCACTTCGCTTCTTAATAAATCCGTGAGTTGAAATTACTAATGTATCCGTAGCGGAAGTTTTGTCCCAAAAGGCAAGAAGCCGATACTGGAATCCTTGATATAAGGTTCTAAATTCCCAAATATCATCAGACAGTTTTTTGAAAAGCTCGGGATCATTTTCTACTTGTGCTTTCCCAATGTTGTAAAGTATCTTTTTGTAATGCTTATCTTCCAAACTGCGCAAAAACGTCATAACTTCCTCTAAAAATACAATTTCAAAACGCTTTTCCATTTCAGCTTCTCGAACGTAACAAAGGTATAAAAAGTTTCGTCTTAATGAAACTTTAAGGAAAATTATTCAGACATTTTATAGGTATTAAAGCGATAAATAAGACTTATTTCCAGATATTCCAGTTTAAAGGTATCGGGACGGGCATTGAATCAAAAACTAGCCGTTTGTCTCCAGGGTTAATTTAGGGAATTGGACAGCTATTTGGATTATCTGATTAATAAAAAGGACGTGCGCAGACCCAAAAAGTTAAGACAAGATTGGGCAGGTGGGTTAAAAGATATTAAGATGACATCCATTGAATCACAAAAAAAGGCACTCGATTGGAGATAAAAACAAAATATTTGGTAGATACCAATGTTTGGCTGGAACGACTTTTAGATCAGGAAAAATCAGATATTGTTTTGAAGCTGTTTGATTTAGTCCCAACTGATGAACTATTTGTAAGTGATTTCTCCATGCACTCTATAAGAGTCATCTTATCAAGACACTGTATTACTCAATAAACCGGAACACGACAAATAACTTTTGAGGTAAAACAGGAAAAACGCACCTGACAGACTAATAAAAATCTATTCTATTTTGCGCTAATTGATATTCTTTTTACTTTTCCGCTAAATTCAAAACATTCATATCAAATGAATACAACGACGATTACAACCTTCAGAGTCGTATCAACTTTATATCATGTATATATGCATTTTTGTGGTTTCAAGTATTAAACTTATGAAAAATAAATTATTACCCCTTTTAGTGGGGATGCTTTTAGTTGCTTTCGTTTGCAACGGACAGGTTGCGAACGGGAACAGGTCTGTTCGTAACGCCGCCGTACCGACATTGGCCGGGGAGCGGGTCGCACTATGGCCCGAAGGGAAAATACCTGATTTCCAAACTTATCAGATTGCGGCGACTTCCGGGGAAATGAAAGAGCCGGGGTTCAAGGCGTCGGAACACACGATGCCGTATCTCGACTGGTACGAGGCGCCGACGAAGAAGAACGGCGGTTGCATGCTGCTCATTTCGGGAGGAGGGTATCAGGGCTGCGTTGACGAGGTGTGGATAAACCGGGTCGCAAAGAAGTTTACCGAACTCGGTTTTGTCTGCGTGAGCCTCACCTACCGCACGCCGCGTCCACAGGGACTGCCGATCTATCAAAGCGCCTGGGAGGACGGGCAACGTGCCGTTCGCCTCGTTCGCGCCGATGCGCAGAAGCGCGGATTCGATCCGGAAAAGATCGGCGTGCTCGGGTTTTCCGCAGGTTCCCACCTGACAGTCCTGCTTGCGACAAGTGCACTTACGCCTGCGTACACGCCCGTTGATGCCCTCGACCAAATCCCGTACCACCTCAACTGGGCGATTCCGATTTACACCGCCTACGCGCTCACGGACGGACTGACAGGCCCCAACACGCGCGACGGCGACGCGATTGACGTGAAACTCTCGGACGTGTTTAAGTTTGACGCAAAAACGTACCCGATGGCGCTCTTCCATGGCGGCGCGGACATCTATTCGCCAAACGGTTCCACGCAGATCTACCGCCAACTTCGCAGGATGAAAATTCCCGCAGAAATCCATCTCTTCGCAGATCGTGGACACGGTTTCATGGGCGACATGAACAAAGGCGAGGATGGCACCGCCTATGACCACTGGTTCGATCGTATCGCCGAGTACGTTCGCCAGATGAATTTTGACGGGCACCTCGGTGAGGAAGTTGATTTGATGGCCCGCTATCCGAGCGACGACGCGCGCGGTGATTACAGCAAAGAGCCTGTCTGGCCGGAAGACAAGATACCGGATGTGCAGACCAACCAGTGCCAGCCGTATATCGAGTGGCATATCCCGAAAGAACTTAAAACGAAGGCAATACAGATCATTTACTCGGGTGGCAGTTACATGGGCAACGACCCGAACGGGTTCGAGGTCGCGCCGGCGCGGCGTTACCTGAATGAAAAGGGTATGACGGTCGTGACGCTGAAATACCGCACCCCGCGCCCCCTGGACGGGCTTGCCAAACACACCACGGCATGGCAGGACCTGCAACGCGCCATCCGGATTGTCCGCAGCGAGGCGGCAGCAAAGGGACTGGATCCGGATCACATCGGCATCATGGGTTCCTCGGCAGGCGGACACCTGACGCTCATGGGCGCAACAAGTTCGCGGCACCGCTCGTATTGGCCGATTGATGACCTTGACAAGATCCCCTGCAACGTGCAGTGGGCAGTGGCAATCTATCCCGCTTATGCGCTGACAGACGGCGCGGAAAATCCGAACGCGCAGGGCGGCAACGAGGACGACGCACGGCTTGTGCCGGAGTTCGCGTTCGACACCGCGACCTGTCCGGTACTGTTCATTCACGGCGATGCGGACGGCTGGGCGGCGATGAACTCGGTGAAGTGCTGGGAACAACTCCGCCGTATGGGAATACAGTCCGATCTGCACACACTTGTCGGGCGTCCCCACTGCTTCCAACGGAAAGCCGCCCCGGGTACGGGCAGTTACACATGGATGGGACGCATTTGGGAATTTATGAACCACAAGGAGTTCAACAAGTAAAAAAGGACGTTCGGAAAAGCTAAGTAATCTAATGGAAATATAAGTATGAACAAAAAAGGTTATACCATGAAGAAAATAATGATGCTTATCGCCAGCATGGCGATTGTCCTGGGATGCAGCACGGTCCGCAATGTGCCAGAGGGTTCGGGAACCACCTTCGCGAAGGACGCGCTCACTCCTTTCGTTGAAACCGGACAACTTCCGGGTGCGATTAACGTCTTTTACAAGGACGGCTTGCAGGAAAATGCCTGTGTTGGTTATGCCGACGTTGCAGCGAAGCGTCCGATCACGATGAACGACGTCTATATGCAATGCTCGCAGACAAAGGGCTTCTGCGGCGTAACCATCGCCATCCTCATCGAGGAAGGCAAGATCGCACTCGACGATCCCGTTTCGAAGTATCTGCCGGAATTCAAGGAACTCTGGGTACACAAATCCACCACGGACAGCGTGAAGACACTCGTCAGAGCGAAGAACACGCTCACCATCCGCATGGTCATGAACCACACCGGCGGTTTCCCGTTCGAGATTAGCGCAAAGCAGGGCAACATCAAGGGCGGCGGATGGTCCGGCGGCGCGCCGCTCCGGCAGACGGCGGCCATCGCGGCAGCGTGTCCGCTGCTCTTCGAACCCGGCACGAAGGAGCAGTATTCCAACACCGGCATCGATATCGGCGCGGCCATCGTGGAGGTGGTGACCGGCATGCGCTGGGAGGACTTCCTCAAGGCGCGCGTCCTCGATCCGCTCGGCATGGCGTCCAGCTCGTTCCGGCCGACAAACAAGCAGCTTGAGACGCAGGTGGAGATGTATGACTGCGTGAAAGATGCGCCCGCGAAGCACCGCGTGCAGAACGACATGCAGCAGCGGCCCTACAACGACGCCCACGTCTTCGCATCGGCGGGCGCGGGGCTCTGGACAACCGCGAACGACCAGCTCAAATTCTATAAAATGCTCATGAACCTTGGCGTGGGCGAGAACGGCGTGAGGATACTCAAGGAAGAGACCGTCAGGGAACTACTCGCAAAATCAACGCGCCCGAAAGGGATGGGCGGTTATTCGCTCGGACTCTCCGCACCGGAAGAAGATACGGAGGACGCCTGGTTCGGGCATGGCGGCGCATGGGGCACGAACTGCATGGTCAACTGGCACCGCAAGGAACTGA
>JBDKTZ010000518.1:0-3739 GCA_039679975.1 Prolixibacteraceae bacterium | reverse complement strand
AAACCCTCAACCGACTTTGAATGGCACGAAGGGATCATTGTGATGGGACAGGGACAAGGCCCCGAAGATGTACTCAACCCGGAAGCTTTGATCATGTCAAATATGGAAGGAAAAGAATGTGCCTATTCCTGGGAACCCGTTACTCCCGGCAAGCAAAAAGACGGTGTTACATACGTGGTTGACAAAAAGAACAGTTGGCTGACCGAACTCCCCGACGCAAATATTGAACTTATCAATACCCGTTCTGCATTAAAGCCATTTGTGATTATTAATCCTGACGACAAACCGCAATGGGATTTTTATAATGATTTATCCCGGCGCAATGTATCCATCTTCCCCTGGTGGAATCACTGGCCGACAGCCTTTAATCCTTCCGACGGTCGCTATGCCATGGACAAAGACAGAGCCTCGCATAGTTCCATTACCCATGCCAGAACCTGGCGATCATATAAAAAATCGGAGTATTCGGAAACGAAGTTAATGTTGGTTGGCCTGACAACGGGAAAGGCTTCCGATTTGGCAGCTCTTACCAAATCATGGAGCTATGCCCCTGAAATGACGGTAGAAGGGAAAGATATTCGTGGAACAGGATACGAGCCATCAGAGCGGGCTTACCAGCTGGAATGCACCAATCCGGGCGGTTGCAAAGCTTTTCAGATCAAACTGAACTGTTCGCCGGGCTCTCCTTCAATCCATCCGGCTTTCGTGATAAAGAACTGGGGACACCAGGACTTAATCGTAGAAGTAAACGGAAAAAAGGCCTCAGAAAAGGACAATTTCAGGCATGGCTTTGTGGATACAATGGAAGGCGCCGACCTTGTTCTGTGGTTTGATAGGAAGTTTGAACAGGAGGCCAGGATTAAGGTGATCAGGAAATAGGCAGCATCGTATCAGCCCGGGGGTGATGCAAATGCTAAAATGATTTGAGCATCCATTAAACGTTATAAAGAACCAAATTCGATTTAATTAAATAGTTTATGAAACGAGCCATTAACGCTGCAGTTTACGTCCAAGGTGATGTTTATATGCGAGTTCCATACCGTTGGTAAGCGTCTCCAGGCGATGACGCATAATACGTAGATTGTAGTTGGTTAAATTGAAAATATAAATGTATGAAACGGACAAAAACAATAATATCAAAGCAGATTTTAATGGTCTTCCTGTTTGTCCTGCCTGTTATCGGTTTCAGTCAGGAAGAGAGCAAACCCGCCATGTGGTTAACTTTCGATAAAATAAACGTCGATGAAAAACTGCATACACGTACAGCAGAAGATCAGGTTACAAAGCAACTGGACACAATAATCGGAACCTATATCGTTTTGAAAAATGGTGTACATGGAAAGTCTCTGTTACTTGATGGTTATTCCGCATATCTCAAAACAAGGAGTATCCCGAAGGTAATCACATCGTTTTCAGTTGAATCGTGGATTGCCTTAGGCGCTTATCCGACTAATTTTTGCCCTGTTGCAGAACAGCAGTCAGCAGATGAAAAGGGTTTTTCATTGGGAGTCAATCATGAAGGGAAAGCGTATTTCAGGATTGCCACACACGATGGATGGGTAAATGCATCAGGCCAAGATAAAATACCTCTTTTGTTCTGGTCACACCTGTGTGGCGTCTATGATGGAGGGAGTATTACGCTCTATGTTAATGGAGAAAAGGTAGCTTACTCGAAAACAAACGCTCTGTTTTCGCCGGCAACCGGTGAAATTTTCTATTCTGGTATGACCAGCAGCGAATCGTTACCTGTGGGTACGATTTGGCCACATGGCACTAAACCGGTGAATCATTTTATTGACGGGCTAATTGATGAACTGAAGATTTGGAACAGAGCTTTGTCAGAAAAAGAACTAGCTGCAATTAAGGCAGAACTGCCGGAGATATCAAAACCTGCACTTGAGAAACGTCCGTTGCCGGCATTACCAGGCCTGGCCCGGTTTGGCGCGACCTATGCCAATTTAAAGTTTTATGAATCGTGGGACAACTTTTGGCGTATATCCGGGCTTCCCGATGTGGTCGTTTCATTTGATAAGTTGGGCGGACATTTTGTATTTTGGAGGGGAACCGGTTATATTCCGCACTGGGTTACGGAAAATGGAATATGGTATAATGACGAATTCAACGAAACCTGGAGCAGCAAGGGTTGTCATGAACCCATGTCGGATAAAAGGTGTGAGCATTCACAGGTAAAGATTGTTGAAAATACTCCGGCACGTTGTGTGGTTCACTGGCGTTACGCGCTGATTGATAATTGGTATAATAAGTCGAATATCGATCCGGTAACCGGGTGGGGAGATTGGACCGACGAGATCTACACGATTTATCCTGACGGGGTTGCAGTCAGATGCCAAAACCTTCATAGCAGTAAACTTTCATCTCAGTTTGATTGGCACGAAGGGATTATTGTTATGGGGCAGGGGCAGAGTCCCGAAGATGTACTCAATCCGGAAGCCTTGACCCTGGCTAATATGGAAGGGAAAGAATGCGTTTATTCCTGGGAGCCGGTTACTTCCGGTAAACAAAAGAACGGTGTTACTTACGTGGTTAATAAAGAGAACGGTTGGCTGACCGAACTACCCGGCGCAAATATCCAGGTTATCAATACCCGTTCTATGCTAAGGCCGTTCACGATCATTAATCCTGATGATCATCCCAAATGGGCTTTTTTTAAAGCGCGAAGTGAATTTTCGATGTTCCCATGGTGGAACCATTGGCCGACAGCGTCTAAGCCTTCTGATGGCCGGGATGCATTTGATAAGGACAGGGCATCTCATACTTCCCTCACATGTGTACGGGAATGGAAATCGTATAAAAAATCGGAATATTCGGAAACGAAGTTAATGTTGGTTGGCCTGACAACGGGAAGGGCTTCCGATTTGGCAGCTCTTACTCAATCGTGGAGCCATGCCCCTGAAATGACGGTAGAAGGGAAAGATATTCGTGGAACAGGATACGAGCGGTCAGAGAGGGCTTACCAGCTCGAATGTACCAAACCGGATGGTTGCAAGGCCTTTCAGATCAAACTGAACTGTTCGCCGGGCTCTCCTTCAATCCATCCGGCTTTCGTGATAAAGAACTGGGGACACCAAGACTTAATCGTAGAAGTAAACGGGAAAAAGGTAACAGAAAAGGACAGTTTCAGGCATGGCTTTGTGGATACAATTGACGGAACAGACCTTGTTTTATGGTTTGACATGAAGTTTGAACGGGAATTCCGGATCAAGGTGATCAGGAAATGAGCTTCATGATATTAACTTAAGAGCGAGCGGAGTGATCTTTCTCTTAACGCATTTAAGTTTGAGGAAAAGAGATATAAACAAAACGAGGGTGTTTCGGATTTTTGAGGCACCCTTTTTTCCGTGTACCGTGCATGTGAAATAGCCTGGTGACGCATGTCTACTATGGGATTCGTAACCTGCGACTGTGTGCTACGGGCAATGACCGCAGTTTCCAATCTATAACATTGGCTAACCTGACCAATCAGGAAAATAGCTAATAAGATTGACGTTTTTATTTTTTTCATGTACTTAAGTTCATTTATTATCTTTGCATGCAGAATTTAGTTAATGTATAAATGTAAAATGCCCGAGATTGATGAGGATGTATATTGGAAGCTATTTGTTGACGGTGATCTTGATGCTCTATCAATTATTTTTAGGTCATATGTCCCCTGTTTAGTTACTTATGGATTGAAAATTTATCCGGATGAAGAGCTTGTGAAAGATGCTATCCAGGATGT
>JBDKTZ010000405.1:0-11883 GCA_039679975.1 Prolixibacteraceae bacterium | reverse complement strand
TTTCTTGCTGTACGAATCATCCATGTCTTTTTCTTTTTGCTGAACCGGCAGTTCACCTTGATTAACTGGTTGTCGCTCCCCGCCGATAGCCGGCAATTACTGCAAATGCCCTGGACGCTGGTTACTTATATGTTCCTGCATTTTAATTTTCTGCATATTCTATTCAATGTGCTTTGGCTCTATTGGATGGGAAAGATCTTCCTTTTTTACTTTGATGAAAAAAAACTGCTTGGGGTTTACTTGCTGGGAGGTCTCTTTGGCGGATTGTTTTTCGTGCTGGCTTATAACTTCTTTCCTGCATTTACGGAGGTACTCGGCTTTGCTCAATTATTAGGCGCTTCAGCATCAGTGCTGGCCATTATCGCAGCAGTAGCCACTTATGCTCCCAATCATACGATCAACCTGTTGTTTATCGGGCAGGTTAAAATGAAACACCTGGCATTATTTTCAATTGTTCTGTATGTGATCGGAATCGCATCTTCCAATGCGGGCGGTAATCTGGCTCATCTTGGCGGAGCGGCTTTCGGTTTTATCTTCGCCCTGCAATACCGGAAAGGCCACGACTGGACCAGGCCCGTCACCGGATTGATAGATGGGATCGTCAAATTAAGCCGTCCTAAACAACGTATCAAGGTGACCTACCGGAATAATAATAACGATATTGAATATAACCGCGAGAAAAATCTGAAGCAGGAAGAAATTAACCGGGTACTCGACAAGATCAGCAAATCAGGATACGACTCGCTCACTAAAGAAGAAAAAGAATTGTTGTTTAAGATGGGGAAGTAAAGAAGTCGTAAGTAGTGAGCTGCTCCATCATCTGCTATGCCGCATGCCCTGTGTCCTCTTCCCCTACCGAATATTTTTCCTTCGGGCAGCAGTGATACTGTTATTCAGTTCAAAGCCGATCAGCAGGATGAGCGACATCAGGTAACTGAGCAGTAAAATGACCAGCAGTGTTCCAATGGAACCGTACAACTGATTATACTGTCCGAAACGCGTAATGTAATACCCAAAACCGATCAGAACGAAAATGCTGAGAATTGTAGCCAGGGTGCTCCCGGGAGAAATGAACCGCCAACGGGTCTTTTTTGTCGGCGCAAAAAAGTATAACGAAGAATAGGCAAAAAAGAACAGTGCAATAGTGATCATCCATCTTGCCATCGACAGCAAATAATAAGTTAAGCGGCTCCCCACGAAAGAGGATTCATTATCCAAGTAATTGATGGCATACTGCCCGGTAATGATCAGCGCGATCGCCAGAGCAAGCAGAACGGAAAGAATAAACAGAAGAAGTATGGAGATCAGCCTTTGATCCAGCCAGTTTCGCTTTTCAATAGTATGAAGGGAGGAGTCAAAAGCATTCATCATCGACACCAGGCCGTTCGAAGAAAAAATAAGCGCCATGAAAAAACCAAGTGAAAGTAATCCTCCTCTTGGTTTGGTAAGAATGTCTTGTATGGTTCCTTCCACCGCGACAAACGTACTTGCCGGCAACAGATCACGGATCAGCAGGAAAAGTTCGGCCTGAAAATTCCGGATCGGGATATAAGGTATCAGTGTAAACAAAAAGATGACAGCCGGGAAAAGAGCCAGAAAAAAACTAAACGCGATAGCTGAAGCCCTGGTTGTAAACGAGCTGTCGACAACGCTTCGGTAAAAGAAAAGCATCACATCGTACAAAGGAATCCCGTCAAATCCCGGAATGCTGATCTTTCGGGCCTTGATCAGCAATCTCAGAAAAAGCCTTTTGATCCTGTGAACGACACGGTCGAGCATTTGGATTATTGCTTTTCAATCCTCAGCTGATGAATATAAGCCTTATTCCCTTCATCTTTCAATAGGAAATACACCCGGAACGTTCCGTTATTTGTCTTTAAATTCCCAATCGCATAACGGGCGCCTTCTTTCCCTCCCTGATGAATAATACTGAATTCCTGTGCTTTATTCTGACTGAAGAAGTTCGATACAATTTGCTGCGCTTGCGCTTTACTGTATACATCATCGTGTTCCAATACTACCATCTCAATGTTTTGATTGAAATAGCCAGACAAGGTATTTGCATTTCCGGTCCTGAAACTCGTGACCACTTCATCCGGAATTTGAGCAACCAACCGTGCCGCAATTAAGACAAACAAAATCCCTGCGAGTAAACTTTTAAAAATTATTGCTCTCATTTTCATTTTTTTGAAACATATTGATACAGCATAAATTGTACCAACTTCACTAAAATTAATGAAACAGGTTGCATAACTTTGTAAAGTTAATAAAATTTAAAAACTACAAGTGAAGATAAAGCTGATTGTAATTGGTAAAACAGACAAACCTTATTTGCAGGACGGTATTGACCTTTTTAATAAGCGACTTATTCATTATTTGCCCTATGAGTTCCAGGCCATTCCCGATATAAAAAATACAAGAAATTTGTCTGAAAGCCAGCAAAAGGAAAAGGAGGGAGAGCTGCTGCTGAATCAGTTAAACCCGGGCGATGAATTAATTTTGCTCGATGAGCAGGGAATTGAGTTCAGTTCAGTGAATTTTGCACGGTTTTTGGAGAGAAAGATGCTTGGAGGAACAAAAAACCTTGTTTTCGCTGTCGGAGGTCCTTACGGATTCTCGCAAACGATCTATGATGCGGCAAAATCAAAGATCAGTTTATCGAAGATGACATTTTCGCATCAAATGATCAGACTTATTTTTGCAGAACAATTATACCGGGCATTAACTATACTAAAAGGTGAACCTTACCATCATGAATAGCTCTTCGCATATTTACGTAAACAGATATTTGCTGCTCTTCTTGTCTGTTTCTTTTTTTATTGCAGGCTTTTTCATTGAAAACAAATTATTTCATCCCGATCAGGCGTTCAAGGTAACTGAAAAATTTGAGAAGAAACTCCAGACCCGGCAGGCGCTCCTTGAGAAGAATCTTGAAAAAATTGCACATACCGTTGAAAATGAAGATTTTGATGGTGATTTTCAGTCGGCCTTTCACCCGCTTTCATCGTTATTCCCGCAAAAAGGACTTGGTTTTCTAATTGCAGACGATCAAAAATTGCTTTTCTGGTCCAGTAACCGCTTCCCCTTCGAAAGGATCTATCTGAAACAGGCGCCGGACGAAAAGCTACTCTTTTTACCTAACGGGGTCTATCTCAGTTCGGTTAAAAAGGTCCGCAACCTGAATATAGTTGGTTTAATTCTTCTGAAAGAGAACTATCCGATCCGAAACGATTACATTGCTAATCGCTTTGCCAAAGGATTCAATATCCCGGAAACTTACAAAATTCAACCGGATCCATCCGACAACGGGCTTCCTGTTCATGGTCTGGCGGGAGAGTACCTGTTTTCACTGGTCCCGGGAGGAAATATCGTCTGTGAGAAATCGCAGCTTTATTTACCTGCCCTGATATTTTTTCTGGCTTTGATCCTGTTGCTTTTTACAATCCGGTTATTTCTAAAGTCAAAATACCAGAATGAGCCTTTCATCCTGCGTATTGTCGTGCTCGGGCTCGTCCTGGCAGGTCTTTACTGGCTGCATATTTTGTTCAGAATACCCCGGGTTTGCTATGTATTCGATCTTTTCAGCCCGGCCATGTATGCATTTTCATTGATGCTTCCTTCTCTGGGAGATATGCTTTTGATGACCATCTTTATTTTTTTCTGGAGTTTTCATTTAGCCGAAGAATTTGCTTTTTCACAAAAGAAACGAACCAATCAATTAATCTCTGCCTTCATCTTTGTTGGCATGTTCTATTTATTTATCAATGTACTGATACAAAATCTCGTCCGTAACAGCAGTTTTTCGTTTTATCTTAACCGGCTTGACGACATTAGCCTGTACAGCGTTCTGGGATACCTGATCATTGCCTTACTACTGCTTTCCGCGTCATTGATCAACCTGAAAGTTGTTGAGGCAGGCTGTGCCTGGTTGTCACGAAAGAAGTTCCTTAAAATTCATGCCATTCTTCTTTTCCTGTTTATTACGCTGTCGGTTCTTCTGAAAAACAGCTATCTGTACATCGTTTGTCTTTTCCTGCTAACCAATTTTTCAGGAGTTGCCCTGCAAAAAACACATCTCAGGCGTTCATCATTGCCGTACCTGATCTATTTTGTTTCGCTATTCACTTTTTTCTCACTCATTATCATCCAAAACCATAATGATGCCCGTCGGAGGGAAGTGCAAAAATTAATGGCTATCACCAGGTATTCTGAGCACGATCCTGCCGCGGAAATCGTTCTGACTGAAATGCAGCAACAAATTAATGTCGACTCGGTAATTCCGTATTTGCTTTCACCACCCTACAAAAACCTTGAAGAATATATCACACAAGAATACTTTAGCGGTTACCTGCGGAAATATGATCTCCAGATCACCGTTTGTGACGGCTCAGACAGCTTACGGATTGAGCCCGATGACCGGGTGGTACCCTGCTTCCCGTTTTTTGATACCATGATCGACGAAGCAGGCGTCAGGATCCGGAATACGAATTTCTATTATATGGAAAACATGAACGGACGAATCTCCTACCTGGGGAAGCTGTTTTACCCGCTGACGTCCGACTCTCTTGGCATTTCCGTATTTATTGACCTTCAGTCCAAACTTCTTCCCAAAGGGATAGGATTCCCCGAACTCCTGCTCGATAATTCCATGAAAGAACCCGAACGTTATAAACACTTTTCATATGCCAAATACTATAACAGAAAACTGGTCAATTTAAACGGAGACTATCCGTACAATTTCTATATTAACTCGTATATTAACAGCCAGGACACCTCTGAATTTATTATAAAAGAATGGGATCACTATGACCATCTGATCTATAACCTGGGAAAGAATAACTACATCATTGTCAGTACCAATTCGTTTGAACTGATTGATTATCTGGTCTCATTTCCTTATCTGTTTGTATTTTATTTCGTATTGCTTTTCATTCTGGTCTTTGCAGGAAATCCCGTTTACCGGAAACTATCGTTCTCGTACGATTTGAAATTCAGGATACAGGCAGCTATCATTACCGTTGTATTAATTTCTCTGGTAGTGGTTGCAGCAGGCACCGTTTATTATAATTCCCGCGAATATGTGAACAGACACCAGGACGATCTGAATGAAAAAATGAAGGCCATAGCCGAAGAGATCAATATGCGGCTAAGTACTATTAAGGACTTTACACCCGATATCCGAAACTGGCTCTGGAACGAATTGGGCGAAATGTCGAACATTTTCCTGACCGATATTAATATTTACGGTACTGATGGCAAGCTGATCGCATCTTCTCGTCCCGAGATCGTAAACCGCGGTATCGTTTCGGACCGGATGAATGCCCAGGCCTTCTACGAACTGACAAAAAACTACAGGATCAGGTACATGCAGCCGGAGAAAATCGGCGATCTTGCTTTCCTCTCGGTTTATGAACCTATTATCAATAACCAGGGATCCTATCTTGGCTTCATAAATCTTCCTCATTTTTCAAGAGGTAACGAACTGAGGCAGGAAATCTCAACGTTCATTGTTGCTTTCATTAACCTATATGCTTTGCTTTTCTTCGGCAGCGTAATCGTAGCCGTTTTACTCGCCAATAAAATTACGCTCCCGCTTAGCCTGATCAGGGAAAAACTAAGGGGCATCCAGCTTAACAAGAAAAATGAACACATTACTTATCCGGGAGACGATGAAATCGGAGAATTGGTAAAAGAGTATAACCGGAAGGTGGAAGAACTGGCCGACAGTGCGGAGCTCCTGGCCCGCAGCGAAAGGGAGTTGGCCTGGCGCGAAATGGCCAAGCAGGTTGCTCATGAAATCAAGAACCCGCTGACTCCCATGAAGCTCAATATTCAATACCTTCAACGGGCAAAAGCAGAAAACAGCCCTCATTATGACGAATTTTTCGACCGGGTTACCCGAACTCTGATCGAACAGATTGACACTCTTTCGGAAATAGCGACCGAATTCTCAAATTTTGCCAAAATACCGAATACAAGAACAGAAGTGTTCAATCTGGTTGAAAAACTGGAGGATGTCACGACGCTTTTCGAGTCGAATGATCAGATGAATTTCATCCTGAAACTACATGGCCTGACCAATGTGCCGGTCAGTGCTGACAAAGAGCAACTGTCAAGGGCGCTGATCAATCTGATAAAAAATGCAATGCAGTCTGTTCCTCCCCAACGAAACGGCAGAATTACAATCAGCCTTACTGAAAATGGCGATTATGCAACCATCGCAGTTCGCGATAACGGGATAGGTATACCTGAAGAGATCAGACCGCAAATGTTCCAGCCGAATTTCACGACCAAAACGAGTGGCATGGGCCTTGGCCTGGCTATTGTCATGAAAATCGTGGAAACTTTCCGATGGCGCATTTGGTACGAAACTGAAATGGACAAGGGAACTGCATTTTATATTGAATTGCCTGTATATCAACAGGAGCATACCTAACAGGATTTTGATCTTCCTTCTGAATTTCCCTACAGTCCCAATTCCCCATATGTTCATTCGTAATAAGCAAAAATGCGTATCAGGAATAGGAGTTTATGCTGTTTCATAGTGACAGCGAGTATTGTAGCTTTACCTAAAAAACCAGCTATTATATGACTCTTTATGAGCAACTGAAACAAGACGTGCGTTTCATTGAGGGATTAAAAGCCTGTATGAACTGCGGCGTATGTACAGCCATCTGTCCGGCAGCCGAATTCTTCGATTATGATCCCCGAATGATTGCAGTTGAAGTTCAGTCGCGTGACAATGTACGGATCGAGAAGCTGCTCAAAAGTGAAACGATCTGGTACTGCGGCCAGTGCATGTCATGTAAAACCCGGTGTCCGAGGGGAAACTGCCCTGGTCTTATCATCAATTCGCTTCGCAAGCTTTCTCAGAAGTTGGGTTACTTCACGCAAAGTCATCGCGGACGTCAGCAATATGCCCTCAAAAAGGTGCTCATCAATAATATCCTGAATCACGGGTACTGCATTCACCCCGATTGCCTAAAGCCTGAACTGCATCCTGAACAAGGGCCGGTATGGAAATGGGTTTTTGAAAACCGGCATGACGTGTATACCCGTTTGGGAGCCAATCTGGATCAGGATGGACCAGGTACGCTGCGGAAAATTCAGGGAAGTGTCCTTGCCGAACTCAGTGCGATCTTCGATGAGTCGGGAGCGACTGAGTTTCTTGAACAAATTGAAACGGCCAGCCGGGCAAAGGCAAAGGAAATGGGGCTGATGGATGAAGATGGCGGAATGGACCGGTATTTTATGCATGTCTATAGCAGCAATGAATCCTGAGACATAAAGCTCGGGAATTTAAGAACTTTTTAACCGTTTTTTCATGAAGCGACAAGCAAAAGCAAGGATATGGGATGACTATCAGAAGCTGATACCAGACGATCATTTTTACTATCTCAGAAGCTGTATCCGCCAGAATTTTTTCCCTGGCTCGGAACACGCCTTTTTGCAGATCATGAAGAATGATTTGCGCAAGGATGTTTTTGACGATCCCAACCATACTACCTGCACCGGTATCGCCTATCACTCCGACCTGCTGCCGTTCGAAACACTGCAAACAATAGCAGCCCGGCAATTTGCGCTGATGACCGGGGCGGGATACAAAAATGCTGCGGTTTCGTGCGTGACTTCTTTTGGTATCTATTCTGAAGTACTGGAAACATGGAAGGAATTCCCTGAAGAAGAGGCCAAAGCCAGAGAATTGCTTTGGAAGGCCACCGGCCGGGAATTCAATGTACCTGAAAATGTATCGCATTGCAGCGATATCATTTATCATTTCAGGAATCAAATCGCTGCCGGTCAACACTATTCACTGGTCAACCGGAACACCGGCTTACCGTTGAAAGTAGTGGAACATATTGGTTGCCACTATGCAAAAATGTTTCCCGGAAAAGGAATCGGCGGAGCCGAATTTTCGTCCGTATTAAGCGGCATGATCGAATCGTGGGGAGGCGAAGTGGTCGACTATCCCGAGAGAAGGCACTGTTGCGGATTCGGCTTCCGTCAGTATCTGATTATGAGTAACAGGGGCTACTCCGTTTCAAACTCGCGGAAGAAATTTGAATCGATGGAACCTTACCGTCCCGATGCCATCATCTGTAATTGTCCGGGATGCGCCATGTTCCTGGACAAGTGGCAATACGTGATTGGTGAGATGGAAGGTAAAACATACGGATCTGACCACCGGGGTATCCCGGTATTGACCTATGAGGAACTGGCCGGACTGATGCTGGGTTATGATCCGTGGGATCTGGGATTGCAAATGCACCAGGTTGATTGCGAACCTCTTTTGCAGGAGATCGGGATTCAGTATGAGCCTTCCATGAAATTTAAAGGACCGCATGGCAAACACTTGGGAAAACCGGCTCTTCCGGCTTGTTTTAGAGTCACTGAACCTGAAGTTATTCCCGGATAAATTAATCAAACCGAATGAGCCAACAAAAAAGGATAATCACTATTGGAGGAGGAATCGCCGGAACAGAAGTTTCCTCCGTTCTGTCCAGCCTGGGATACGACGTCGTTATGCTGGAGAAATCCAATCAGACCGGCGGAAAACTGAACAATTGGAATCATTTGTTTCCCAATGGTCGTCCGGCAAATGAAGTGACCGGCTTTCTGCGTCAGAAAATCCAACTGCAATCCTTCAGGATTATCAGCAATGCATCTGTTAGCCGGGTCGTCCCTGCAAATGGTATTTTCGCGCTGGAAACTACGGCGGGAGAACAGATGCATGCTGATGCAGTGGTGATCAGCACCGGCTTCGAAACATTCGATGCTACCCGGAAAGAAGAGTATGGTTATTCGATCTACGAAAATGTGATCACCTCTGTTGATCTGGAAGAAATTCTTAAAAAAGGTCAGCTTCCGCTTACATCCAGAGGTGAAAAGCCCAAACGCGTTGCCTTTATTCACTGCGTGGGGTCACGCGATGAAAAATCCGGACATCATCACTGCTCAAAAGTATGTTGCATTACAGGGGTCAAACAGGCGATTGAAATAGCCAGGCAATTGCCCGATGCTGAAATCTTTTGTTTTTACATGGATTTGAGAATGTTCGGACTTTCCTATGAATCTCTTTACAGGGAAGCCCAGGAAAAATACAATATTCAATTTATCCGGGGCAGGCTTTCTGAGGCATCCGAAAACCAAAACGAAAGTTTGCTGATCAAAGCTGAGGATACATTATCAGGACGTCCTCTCAAAATGAACGTGGACCTGATGGTACTCCTGGTGGGAATGATACCGGGTAAAGAGACGTCAGAAATGGCCGCCCTGTTTGGGCTGGAACGTGAACCAAACGGTTTTCTGAATGTCCGGGACCTTCATCTGAATAAGAACCGTTCCTCAGTAGAGGGAGTATTTCTTGCCGGAACATGCACCGGACCGATGACTGTTGATGAAACCCTGGAACATGCCCGTTCTGCTGCGCTCGATGTTCATCAGTACCTTCAACGCACAAAAAGATGAACACCTTTGGATATCAAATAATGTCTCCGCGCACAATTGATTTCGACCTGTTCGATGGCCGTCTGCTCAACGAGGTCCTTGAAAAAGAGCCTTCGTTCAGGACCTGCCTTTCATGCGGAGGCTGCACAGCTACCTGCAATGCGGGAACCCTGATCGATTTTAATGTCCGGAAACTGAACCTGCTCCTTCGCAGGGGAGAAATTACCTCTCTTTCCAAAGAAATCGACAAATGTATGCTTTGCGGGAAATGTATGCTGGTTTGCCCCCGGGGCATTAACATTCGTAACGTGATCATGCTTCTTAAAAAAAGTGCGTCCCGCTTAAGCGAGTGTAAAAGCCAAACAAGGGTTGAGCCTTTGAAAAAAAGCGGCATCGAAAATGATCTGTGAACATAAACGAAGTGCAAATAAAACATGGAAACACCTCCTTCATTTACCCTCCCTTTTATTATTGGATTGCTGGTTATTATCAGCTTTCTGATCGTTGTTTCCACGATCTGGATTGTCGGACTTTCAAAGACCGATAAAAGAAGGATCATCAAAGGCTTTCCCTCACAAAAAACCCCTGAAGCTGTTCGGGAGACTTTCATGGAAGTCTTGCTTCACCGAAAAATTTTCCGCAAAAACCCCAGGTTGGGATACATGCATATGAGCCTGGCCTTTGGATGGTTTCTGCTCATTGTCGCCGGTCATCTGGAAGCGATTGTTCATTACCGGACTCTTGCTTTCCCTTTCTGGAAATCTATTTTCTTCCGGTTCGCAGAACAGGCCCCTGCAACAGGGTTCACCGCCAGGTTTTTTGCTGCCACGACCGACTTTTTACTGCTTTTTATCCTGTCAGGCGTTTTCCTGGCTTATTACAAGCGTTTCAACAGCCGTCTTTTTGGAATGAAAAAGACCACGCAAATGAAAACCGGGGATCGGATTGCACTTTCTGCATTGTGGCTGATATTTCCACTGCGTCTCGCGGCAGAAAGTATTACCGCCGGATTACATCAGAACGGAAGCTTCCTCACGCAACCCGCCGGAAATCTCCTGGCCTCCGCCTTTCCGCTGCAGCCGATTGAAGGAACCGCCTGGTGGGCCTACTCTGTCTCATTGGGATTATTCTTTATGGCCATGCCGTTCTCCCGATACATGCATATTCCGGTTGAGGTATTACTGATCTTCCTTCGGAAATACGGCATCCGGTTAAAAAAAGGAGTGAATACCTATACCCGTGTCCAGGTTTTCTCCTGTTCCCGATGCGGCATTTGCCTCGATAGTTGCCAGATGAACCAGGCTAATATCCGGAATTCACAATCCGTCTATGTCCTCAAGCAAATCAGGGGAAGGCGGTTGAAAGATGATCAGTTATTCAACTGTCTGCTTTGCGGACGATGCCAAAAAGATTGTCCCGTTGGCCTGGATCTGAATGACCTGCGGATTACTCAGCGGATTGCCTCCACCCGCGAATATAATTCATCCTACGATTATCTGAAAAACGGGCCAAGTCCCCATGCTGAGGTAATTTATTTCGCAGGATGCATGACCCACCTGACACCGGGGATTAAAAAGTCCATGCAGCAGTTGCTCAATTATGCCGGTATTAATTTCTGGTTCATGGACGAGCAAAAAGCTCCCTGTTGCGGCCGTCCGCTCATCCAGGTCGGACAATATGAGGCGGCAAAAAAACTGATCCGGAACAATACGGAAAAAATACGCTCGTCGGGAGCAAAAACACTGGTCGTATCCTGTCCGATCTGCTACAAGGTCTTTCGTGAAGATTACGTGCTACCCGGCGTGACCGTCATGCATCATTCCCAGTACCTGCTAAAATTGGTGAACCAGGGACTTCTTCCTGCATTTTCCCTTCCCGGGAAGGTCGTGTACCACGATCCATGCGAGCTGGGAAGAGGCAGCGGCATATATGACCAGCCACGGGAACTGCTGGGTAATTACATTTCTCTGATAAAAACACCGCACGAAAAGGAAAATGCATTTTGTTGCGGAGGAAGCCTGTCCAACACGAGAATCACAATGGCCGAAAGAGATCAGATCAGAGACAAGGTGCTCGAAGAATTCCAGTCCTGTCATCCTGACCATCTGGTAACGGCCTGCCCGTTATGCAAAAAGACGTTCACTAAAGGAACAGACGTACAGGCATATGACCTGGCAGAAATTGTATGGAAAGGCGTATGTCATTCCAAAACAATGCCCAACCGCTCCAACTTGGAGGAAGCTGCCATTCCGTTCGGGTTACAACCAGGCAAACCTTCAGGGATCTCCATTCCCAGTTTACCGTAATGTTCCACCCATCCCGGCGAAAATTCGCCGGTTTTCGGATCCTTAAAAGTCATGGGATTCAATTCAAAGATTGAGTCTGCTGCAAACGCGCGGTATACAAAATCAGAACAGTAATAGGCCGTATCGACCG
>JBDKTZ010000126.1:0-9749 GCA_039679975.1 Prolixibacteraceae bacterium | reverse complement strand
TGGGATCATTTTAAACGTATAAACGAACGACTGCACAAAGCTGGCATTTCCTCTATTTTGCAAACCTATGCATTTTTCATTCAAAAAAAGTCGAAATACGCAAGGCCCGTTCCAAGCGCAGATCTGGGATATTATAATTCCTTCACCATAGCTGAACCCGTAAGTATAGAGGATAAGGAGATCGTTGTAAAGGAACCTGCGGATAATATTTTTAAGATGCCTGAGTTTTTGACTGGTAGTAGTACTACGCTTCGTATCGGAGAAGAATTGGTCCGGTTCAGCGGAGTAACCAATACGCCGCCGTATAAATTTACAGGGTGTACGCGCGGGGTAAACAAAACAAAAGTTACCTCGCACGCACCCAAGGATACTGTCTATCATTTAAAAGAAGAGATTGGCATGTTTGTACCGGGAGCTGAAACTCCCTTATTCGAAGAAATTGCCAGGAGGACAGCTGAAATTGTGAATGAGTGCAACTTTGACGGCATTTATTTCGATGCGCTGGACGGAGATATCCTTGACGGAGCTGAAAACACCTGGTACTATACTACCAAGTTCATATTTAATGTTGCAAAATACCTGAAACGGCCGGTGAGTATGGAAATGTGTGCAATGACCCATCACCTGTGGCACTATCGTTCGCGTTGGCAGGCCTGGGACCGGCCGTTCCGCGGTTACAAACGGTTCATTGATTTACATGCTGCCCAGATCAAAACACATACTTACCAGCATGGAGAATATACAGGGAATACATCTGAAGTTGAGAAATGGGCAAAAGCCGGGAACGGTCCGCTTCTTCTCCCCCTTCACTTGGGGTGGTGGGGAAACCAGACATGGGATCCGCCTCAGATTGAACCGACATTTCCTGACGACGTTGAATATTTATGCTGCAAAATGATCGGTAACAACGCCGGACTGTCGATGTTGGGTGGTGCCGACAAAAAAACGATGGAGGAAACCCCGCTTTTTGGACGGTTATTTCCTTTGATAAAACAATATGAAGAGTTGAGGCACCAAAATTATTTCAGCGATACAATACGAAGCATTCTGCGTCAGCCTGGGAAAGAATATACTCTTTTTCAGGAGAAAAAAGGAAAGTGGAATTTCAAACCGATAGTTTATGATAAGCATAAGGTTGCGAGTTTAAATGATTCTACATCATGTTGGACAGTTCAAAATATATTTGCCTCCCAACCAGTCAGATTACGGATTGAGCTACTTATGTCAGCAAAATCTTATGACGATCCGGAAAATATTGTGTTGGCTGGTTTTTCGGGGCAGGAGGAATTTGTCAATAAAAAGATGGCTAATGGAGTTTCAGGGGAAATAAGCAATTCGATGGAAAAATCGATGGAAGGAAAAGCTGTGGGTATCTTTTCTGCTTATAGTTCGGGGGTTTCTCCCCGGGAAGGATCATGGGTCTGTATAAAGAAGAAGTTTGAACCGTTGCTGAATCTTGAAAAGAACCAGGCGCTAGGGGTGTGGATTAATGGCGACGGCAACGGAGAACTCTTGAATTTAAGGCTGGAAAGCCCGGAACATATCTCTTACGGAGCAAGAGGCGATCACTTTATAAAGATCAATTTTACCGGATGGAAGTATTTCGAACTGGTAGAGATAGAATCCTCAGAATTCAGTAATTACATTTGGCCTAACAGTGGACAGGCACATAATCATGTATATAATTCCTATCGTAATACGGTGAAATTTAATAGTATAGATAAATTGCAGATATGGTATAATAATCTGCCTGCAGGAAAACATGTCAGTTGTTTGATCGGCCCTGTTAAAGCTTTACCTATGGTGCCGGCGGCGATTGAAAACCCGTCTGTCAGCATTGGAGGAGAAAAGGTCGTTTTTCCGGTCAGGATGGAATCAGGAATGTATCTTGAGTTAAACTCTCCGGACGATTGTAAATTATATGGATTAAAGGGAGAGTTGCTGGGGAAAGTTGCTTTGGAAGGAAAAATTCCTTATCTGATTCCGGGAGAAAATGAAGTCTCTTTTTCATGCGACGGACCGAAAGATGTGAATGCACGGGTTCAGGTTACACTCATCAGTGAAGGTATACCACTCGATGTAAAGTAAGCTCTAAGCAATATTAAATTAATTGATGACACATGTTCATGGTATTAAAATTGGGAATTAATGTCTTATGAAAACTTATACGAATGGGAAAATTTAAACTGTTTATTTGCATTTGTAGTTTTTTATTGTCGTATCGTTTCCTTCCAGTGTTGGCTGTTCCTGTAACGATTGAGGATGATCATTTCATGTATGAAATAGCCCCGGATGGCCGAAACCTTCATTTTATCGACAAAACGACCGGAGTCGATTATCTTTACACAGACACTGTTTCGTATTGTGCTTCCGTTATTCAGGATGGAAAAGAGTTTGGGGTTACCTCGGCAAGCCTGGTCAATAACCAGTTACTTCTCAAATTTGGAAATTCCGGCGTAACCGCTGAAATCAACTTAGAAAAGGGCAGGGATCGTATCACGATGGAAGTAATAGCTGTAAAAGGAGTTGTTGAATCGCTGACCTTTCTGAATGTGCCTTTAAAACTGGAAGGGATGCCGTATGAACCATTTGCCGCCTGTGTACTTTCGATGAACCTGTTCACACATGTCCGCCAACTCCCGGCGTTGCAGACCTTTTTGTGGGCGACCTGTTATCGGCGTTTTGGTATACAAGGCGCTAAAATTGTGTTGGTTGGGGTTCCTCAGAAAGAGATTCTGCCGGTTATACGGAGTGTGATGGAACAGGCGGAAGATATTCCCCATTCAGATCAGGGCGGGGCATGGGCACAGATGCAGAAGGAAGGATATGGTTCCTACCTGATGAATTTCGGGACATTAACAGAGGAGACTGTTCCGGACTGGATAACGATGTGCAGAAGTCTGGGATTTAATCAGATTGACAGTCATGGAGGGGACAAAGATTTTTTTTCATTCGGTGATTTTGAACTGAATCCAGAAAAATGGCCCGGCGGATGGGATCATTTCAAGCGTATTAATCAGCAGCTTCATGAGGCCGGCATTTCGTCCATCTTTCATACCTATGCTTTCTTTATTGACAAGAAATCAAAATATGCCAGACCGGTCCCCCACCCTGATTTGGGATATTTCAATTCATTTACCCTCATAGAACCAGTGGGTCCGGATGACGATGAAATCGTAGTGAAGGAATCAACTGAAGGTATTTCAACGGTAACCGGTTTTTTTGTCAGGAACAGTACTACACTTCGCATCGGAGGAGAATTGGTCCGGTTCAGCGGAGTAACCAATACACCGCCATATAAGTTTACCGGGTGTACGCGCGGGGTAAACAAAACGAAAGCTTCCTCTCATGCAGTTCAGGATACCGCCTATCACCTGCGGGAAATGTTTGGGCGGTTTGTTCCGGGAATTGAAACCCCATTATTCAGGGAAATTGCACAAAGAACTGCCGAAATTGTCAATGAATGCGACTTTGACGGTATCTATTTTGATGCCATTGATGGGAGCGATATTCTTGGAGGTGCTGAAAACTCATGGTATTACGGAACCCAATTTATTTTTGAAGTGGCAAAACACCTGAAACGACCGGTTGGAATGGAGATGAGCGCCATGTTCCATCACTGGTGGCATTACCGGTCGCGCTGGCAGGCCTGGGATCGTCCGGTCCGCGGTTACAAACGGTTCATTGATATCCATACTGCTGCCATTAAAACTAACGAATATGAACATGGCCTCTGGAAGGGGCACCTGCCGCTTATAAACCAATATGCCAAAGCGGAGAATGGTGGCTTGCTTCTTCCCCTTCATTTGGGATGGTGGGGAAATCAGACCTGGGCACCTCCGCAGGTGGAGCCTACCTTTCCTGATGACATTGAATATTTATGCTGCAAAATGATCGGCAACAACGCCGGGTTATCGATGTTGGGAGGAACCGATAAAAAAACACTGGAGGAAAACCCGCTTTTTGGCCGGTCACTTCCTTTGATAAAACAATATGAGGAGTTGCGACACCAAAATTATTTCAGCGATACCGTACGAAGTATTCTGCGCCAACCCGGAAAGGAATTTACTCTTTTTCAGGACAAAAACAGTAAATGGAATTTTAAGCCAATTGTTTATCAAAAACATAAAATTGCCGGGACAGACCATCCTTCCGCACGCTGGACCGTACAAAATGATTTTAGCTCCCGGCCGGTCAGGTTGCGGATCGAGCTACTTATGTCGGTGAAATCTTATGACAATCCGAAGAATATTGTGTTGACCGGTTTTTCAGGGCAGGAGGAGTTTGCAAATAAAGGAACGGCCGAAGGAGTATCAGGAAAGATCATGGGATCAAAGGAAAAATCGATGAACGGCGAGGTAGCAGGTATTTTTTCTGCCTGCAGTTCAGGAGCTTCTCCCCGGGAAGGATCATGGATCTGTATGGAGAAGAAGTTTGATCCCTGGCTGAATCTGGGCGATAACCAGGCGCTTGGCGTATGGCTAAACGGCGACGGGAACGGTGAAATTCTGAATTTCAGAATTGAAAGTCCCAAGCATATTTCTCATGGTGCACGTGGCGATCATTTTGTAAAAATTGATTTTACAGGATGGAAATATTTTGAACTGGTAGAAATTGAATCTTCAGAATTCAGCAATTACATCTGGCCTGAATCAGGTGCAGGATTTTATGTATATGATACTTATCGGCATACGGTAGATTTTCAAAATGTGGACAAACTTCAGCTTTGGTACAATAATCTTCCCGGGGGTAAGGAGATCAAATGCCTGATCAGCCCTGTCAAAGCATTACCGATGGTACCTGCAACAATTGAAAATCCGTCTGTCAGCATTGGAGGAGAAAAAATTGTTTTTCCGGGGAGGATGGAATCAGGTATGTATCTTGAGTTAAACTCTCCAAACGATTGTAAGTTATATGGATCAAAGGGAGAACTGCTGCGGGAAATCGTTCCGGAAGGAAAGATCCCTAATCTGATCACGGGTGAAAATGAAATCTCTTTTTCCTGTGATGGACCGAAAGATATGAATGCACGGGTTCAGGTTACAGTCATTAGCGAAGGTGAGCCACTTGATATAAAGTAAACAGTAGAATTCATCAAGCACCGGTTTTAAATCTTCAGGGAAACATCTCCTTTTCCATGCAGGCATCTGAATTTGCGAAGATTGAAAAAATACACAATCTTTGCTTATTAAAATTTGATGCCTGTCAGGAATGAAGCTTGTTGAGAAGAAATATCAGTTGAGCTTTAAAGAGTTTGAGAATTTTTTCAGAGAGAATTTTCAGGCGGCATCTCTTGTTGCTTTTCGTTATCTTGCCGATCGTTCACTCGTCGAAGATATCGTTCAGGAATCGTTTGTCATTCTTTGGGAAAAACAATCGCAGATTTTCACGAATAAGGAAGATTTAAGGAAATATTTATTTGCCACGGTAAGAAACAGGACAATCAGCTATCTGAGAAGTATCAGATTTAAACAGGTAGACATCGAAACATACTTGTCCGAAGCCGATCTGACTGATCAGGAAAAGCTCTATGAAAATGAAGAATTAGCTGTTCGTATTTTAAAGGCCACACAAAAACTTCCTGCCAGATGCAGGGAGATCTTTATGTTGGCTTATATGGAAAACCTGACCTATAATCATATTGCCGAGCGGTTGTCAATTTCAAAAAATACAGTGAAAACCCAGATGGTTATCGCTTACCGCGTATTGAGGGAAGAACTGAGAGAATTGTACCTGGATTTTTTATTTCTTTTTCTGTCCCTCGGTTGAACTCCCGGATAAAAAAAATCTGATTTTTTTTCACCCTCCTGAAATGTATTTGCGTTATAGGAGCAGATATGAATACAAAAGAAAATACAGATCAGGATCAGATCGTGTCCCATTTTCATGAAAAATATGGTGTCAGGGAAGATATTCCGCAAGATCTGAAGGAAACCAAAGATTACAGGCAGACCGAAAAGATCTTTAGTCTGCGGGAACACGTTACTTTTCTCAATGGTCTGAGTCCGGAAGACCAGCTTTGGAGAAGAATAGGAGCACAAATCAAACCCCGTGTATTATTCCGGCACTGGATGAGATATGCGGCCATTATCGTGTTGTCCTTTAGTTTAGGATCGGTATTTATTTATTTTTCAGGCGTTCATACACATGAGACTGCAATGGCCAGTGTCAGTAGTCCGAGGGGACAGATCACCAGTCTCAAACTTTTCGATGGCTCAACGGTATGGCTTAATTCGGAAAGTACAATTCAGTATTCGTCTGATTTCAATTCCGGCAATCGGGAAGTGTATGTAGAAGGGGAAGCCTATTTTGAAGTAACACATAGTGAAGAAAAACCGTTTATCGTTCATTTGAAAAATTCAGCGATTAAAGTTCACGGGACAAGCTTCAACGTGAAGGCTTATCCCGGGTGTGACCGGGTGGAAGCTGTTTTAATGGAAGGGAAGATTGAGTTCACAGCAAACAAGCGTTCTGTTGTACTGGAACCGCACGAACGGGTTGTTTTCTCTCTCCGGAAGGGAACAATTGTGAAAGATCAAATTGATATTGAAAAGACTTTAGCCTGGAAAAAAGGGAAATATTATTACAGCAATGAAAAATTATCAACGATTATCGGACAATTACAACGATGGTATGATATTGAGTTTGTTTTTAATGAAAATGAGCTTTCATTATACACTTTCACAGGGGTCATTAATCATGAGAAATCAATAGAATATAATTTACAGTTAATTGAGCTTACGAATAAAATAAATGTTGAATTTAAAAATGAAAAGATAATCATTACCGGCAAATAACAAGAAACCGGGAAATGTTTCGAGCAAATCCCGGTTAATTCAGTTAACCCAATGCCCCTGACGCCAATCAACAGGCATTGAATTGTTAAACTATAATGCTTACAAATTTATGAAAAAAAAATGTAGCTATCTATGGAAAAAGAGGAAGCTCTTTTCCGCAAAACTCATGCTGATTATGAGACTGACATTATTTTTTATGATGCTGGGGATTTTAAGTTCTACTGCAGAATCGTGGTCACAGCAAACAAATCTTAATCTGGATTATAAAAGTACATCCATTAAGCAAATCCTTAAGGACATCGAGGACGGAAGTAACTACAACTTCGTGTACAGTAATAATGACTTCAATGTTGAAAGAGAGGTTGATCTGAAAATTCATGATGCGTCTATCCAAAAGATCCTGGATCGGTTGCTGGAAGGAACAAATATGGGATACAGGATGGTTGACCGCGTCATTATTATTACCCCGAAGGATGTTAATCCGTTTTCAAAGACAGGAAATCAATTAAGTAAAACGGTAAAGGGGAAGGTTACAGATCCGTTAGGTTCGCCGCTGCCGGGGGTGAGCATTGTAATTAAAGGAACATCCGTTGGAACGATTACAGGCGCTGACGGTTCCTACTCCCTTGCTGATGTTTCAGACAATGCTACGCTGGTCTTCTCATTTATCGGAATGAGACAAAAGGAGATCGCTGTAGAAGGAAATTCTGTCATTAATGTAACCATGCAGGAAGAGACAATCGGGATCGAGGAAGTTGTCGCTGTGGGTTACGGAACCCAGAGGAAAGCAACCCTGACCGGCGCTGTTTCTGCAGTTAAAGGTGAGGACATCATTACAACCAAAAACGAAAATGCCCAGAACATGCTGGCTGGTAAAATCTCGGGGGTACGTGTCACACAAAAAACTGCTGAACCAGGGTCTTTTAACAACAACTTTGATATTCGTGCCATGGGATCCCCTTTGATCATTATTGACGGTATTCCCCGCACGAATGATGACTTTCAGCGTCTGGATCCCAATGATATCGACAATATGTCGGTACTGAAAGATGCTTCGGCAGCGATCTATGGTGTACGTGCCGCAAATGGGGTTGTACTGGTGACAACTAAAAGAGGTACCCACAATAAGGTCGAATTGAACTATTCCGGCTCTTTCACCTGGCAGATCCCTTCAGGGTTGCCCGCAACCGTCGACGCGATCGAATATATGACTCTTCGCAACGAAATGGCCATGCATAATATCAACGGTGGTTCTCCGGTTTTCAATGAGCAGCAGTTTGAGGAGTATTTAAACGGGACAAAAAAGAGCACAGACTGGTATCCCTTGGTATTTGCCGATTATGCCCCGCAAACCATGCATAATCTGAATGCTACAGGGGGTAATGACCGAACAACATACTATGCCGGAATCGGTTATCAGTATCAGGAAGGTTTCTTCAGATCAAATGATCTGAACTATACAAAATACAATGTTCGTTCGAATATTACAACCAGGATTACTGATCGTCTTACATTCGATTTGAACCTGAATCTGGTGATGGATCAGCAGGACCGTCCTTACCAGGACTCCTGGTGGATTATCCGGGGCTTCTGGAGACAGGGCGCTCACATTCCCGCCTATGCAAACAATGATCCTACCAAGCCTTACCATGGCCTGATCGAAGGTGACAACCCGATCTCATTCATGGATAAAGATATTGTTGGCTATAAGGAGTACAATAAAAAATGGATACAGTCATCAGCCAGTCTGAAATATGACATTCCCGGAATAAAGGGATTATATGCGAAGGGATTGTTCAGCTATGACTATTTTGTGTCAGGCACGAATCTTTTTCAAAAGGCATACAACCAGTACCGGTATGATGAAGCTTCGGGTACCTTTACGAAATATACCCGGCAGTCACCGAACAGGATCAAAAGAGAATCGTATTTTAAGACACAGATTTTGACGCAGGCTTCCTTGAATTATGATGGCTTATTTGGTAAACACAAAATTGGGGGTCTTGTGCTTTGGGAAGCACAAAAAAGGACGAGCGACAATTTCTCCGCTCAGCGCGATCTGATCATTCCGCTGCCCTATTTATTTGCCGGGATCGCTGAAGGGCAGATCGCCACGATGAATTCGGGTGCTGACGGCCTTTATGAAAATTCGAATATGGCATTGGCCGGAAGGTTTAATTATGCATTTGCAGACCGATATCTGGCTGAGATACTTTTTCGTTATGACGGATCATCCAAGTTCGCTCCCGGGTCACAATGGGGATTTTTCCCGGCGGCTTCTTTGGGATGGCGGGTTTCTGAAGAAGGATTTTTTAAAAGTGCGTCAGCATTATCTTTCATCAGTCAATTGAAACTTCGTGGCTCTTATGGTAAAACAGGAGATGACGGTGCGTCAAGTTACCAATTCGTTTCAGGTTATAATTACCCCACAAAAACCAGCAGCAGAAATTTCACCGGCGGTTACGTTTTTGACGGAAGCTATAACGCGAGTGCCGATAATAAAGGTATCCCCAATCCTTTCATTACCTGGTATACCGCCAAAACATTTGACCTGGGGATTGATATGGAAGCATGGGATGGACTGTTTGGGATTACTGCCGACTATTTTAGCCGCCATCGTGAAGGTCTTCTGGCCACCCGGAGCGGAGGTATCCCTACTGTAGTGGGCGCCGGACTTCCTGAAGAAAACCTGAACAGTGACCGGACCTACGGTTTTGAATTAGAACTGATGCACAGAAATCAAATCGGCGATTTCAACTACAATGTGAAAGGAATGGTTTCTTTGGCAAGGGTAAAACGTCTCTATGTAGAACGCGATGCCATTGGCAGTTCCTGGAATAACTGGAAAAACAATCAAAACAATCGTCTTCAGGGTGTCCATTCGGGATTGCAGGGTATCGGCCAATACGAGTCATGGGAAGAGATTTGGTCAAACCCCACATACACCGGTCG
>JBDKTZ010000089.1:0-5560 GCA_039679975.1 Prolixibacteraceae bacterium | reverse complement strand
TAGAAGGACTGATTCCTGATGCTCAATATGAAATAACCAGTTTTGATACTGAAATCCCGGTAATACATAAAGGGAATGAATTAATGGAGGAGGGACTGAAAATAACAATCGGCGATAAACCAGGAGCCGCAATAATTAAATACCAAGCCATAGGCATCCGGCTTACGTATTTCCATTGATCCGGAAAGAAAGTAATACTTTTTGACCCTGATTTCGAACAATAATTTTTACTTTTGAAGATCAGTGTTTTGCAGATGTGATACGAGAAATGAATTAGAACAGGGTGGAACTGCTGACCGTGCCTTTCAGATGATATCAGACAACGAATAATTTTTAAAGTCCTGGAATAGGCGGTAAGATACGAATGATAACTAAACCTAACTAAACCATGATGACGGATCATAATCTTTCTCTGAGGAACAGCCTGAGAAAGTTGTCAGGGATAACGCTGTTGTTTCTGATGCTGGCAGGCTGTCTAACGAATAAGCGCATGGAGTTCTATGTATCGCCTGATGGCGACGACAGTCGTTCAGGTACAAAGGAAGCGCCTTTTCGTACGGTAGAAAAGGCTCAACAGGCTGTACGTGCGCTCACGCAAAAAAAAGAAATTCCCCGGGGTGGTATTATTGTTTACCTGCGGGGCGGCGTTTACCCGATACGCCAAACCATTCGTTTTACGTTGGATGACAGCGGAAAAGAAGGCGTTCCCATTGTTTACCGGTCTTACCCGGGTGAAGAAGTGCATTTTACAGGGGGACAGGAAATCCACTTCGGGCCGCTAAATAATCCGGAAGCCAAATTGCGAATCCGTGCGCCACACGATTCCATTCTGCAGGCCGATTTGAAAGTGCAGGGTATTACCGACTTTGGAGAACGAAAAGCCTCCGGTTTCGGAAGGGCGACAGTACCTGCGGCGTTGGAACTTTTTTTCAACGATGAACCGATGGTGTTGGCGCGCTATCCGAACAATAATGGTTGGATGCAAATCGCTTCCGTGCCGCAGACAGGCGACAGCGTTTTTGGCGGCGATGAACGAACCGGGCGGGGAGTTCATTACGGGCGTTTTGTATACGCCGAAGACCGGATTAGCAGATGGCAAAAAAATAATGATATCTGGCTGCACGGTTACTGGACCTGGGATTGGGCGGATTCCTATGTGAAAGTCGGACATATCGATGCGGCCAGGAAGGAGTTTATCCTGACGTCTCCGCATGGTGTATATGGCTATTCTGCCGGACAACGGTACTACGCTCTGAATGTCCTGGAAGAATTGGATAGTCCTGGCGAATGGTATCTGGACAAAACCAGGGGATTGTTGTATTTCTGGCCACCTTCACAAAGCGGACCGGGAAAAGCTGTCGTCTCTGTTATGGAAGACCTGATGGTCCATTTTGACCATACGGAACACCTTCACCTCGAGGGTATCATCTTTGAATATGCGAGGGGAAGCGTAGCCAAAATGGAAGAAGGATGTGATAACACCATTGGAGGTTGTACAATACGGAACATCGGTAACAATGCCGTTGATATCATTGGCGGACATCACAACGGTGTATCGGGTTGCGAGCTCTACAACATCGGTGATGCCGGCATCACGATTACAGGTGGCGATCGCCTGACGCTCACATCCGGGCATAATTTTGCCATTAATAACCACATTCGCCGTTACAGCCGCATCAACCAGACCTACCGTCCCGCCGTTTCAATAAGCGGCGTTGGAAATCTGATGGCACATAATGACATTCACAGCGCTCCTCACATGGCAGTCGCATTCGGAGGCAATGACCATGTGCTTGAATACAATGAAGTACACGATATTGCACAGGAAACAGGCGACGTGGGCGCTTTTTATATCGGGCGTGACTGGACGATGCGCGGCAATATCATCCGTTATAATTATTTTCACCACCTGGCCGGTCCGGGATTACTCGGCGTTAATGCTGTTTATTTAGATGATTTTGCTTGTGGAACGACGATTTACGGCAATATTTTTTATAAGGCCGGAAATGCTGCCTTTGTAGGCGGAGGCCACGACAATGTCGTGGAAAACAACGTTTTTGCGGATTGTGAAAGTTCTATCCACCTGGATGCGAGGGGTGTAAACTGGGCGAAATACTATATGGACAGCATCAGCTATCCCGAAATGTTCGACAAACTGAAAGCAGTTCATTATACGCGACCGCCTTACAGTGAGCGTTACCCCGAATTGCTGACCATCCTGGAGACTGACTTTGCACAGCCGAAACGCAACGTGTTCCGTGCGAACCTGAGTTACGGCAGTAAGAAATGGCGCGACATCGAACAGGATGTCGATGAGATGACGATCGAGGACAATTACGTGACCAGGAATATCCCTGAAGAAATTGACATTGAAAAGGGTAAACTATATCCTTCAGACGAAAAGATTTTGAACCTTATCGGTTTTCATAAAATACCATTCGATAGCATCGGTTTGTATCCGGATCAGTACCGAAATCAAATTGAATCGAAGTAGTATGCAATCCCGGTATCGACACTGCGCCAGGTTATCAATGTTGCTTTTTTCTGTACTGGTGGTGATGATTTGATCGTGAAGCGCGTGGAGATCGCGTTGAAATACGGTGATGTGGAAACAAACGGATATTTTTAAAATGAAAGAACCAGGATGCTAAAAAGTAATTATTTTGGGATTAAGGCAGGGGCTATTCTGCTTTTTACCGCTACAATGACAGGTTGCTCCGGTCGTTTGCAGCACCCTGCTGATTACGTGAACCCGTTTATCGGGGCGAGTACCAATACCGAGAAAGCCGGGGCCAGTCACGGCTTGGGAAAGACTTTTCCCGGTGCAGCCACACCATTTGGACTGGTTCAGCTTAGTCCCAATACGATCACAGGCGGAGACAACGGCTCGGGATATAGCTTTGAACATGCTACTATCGAGGGATTTGCCTTTACCCAGATGAGCGGTGTTGGCTGGTACGGCGACCTGGGCAATTTTCTGGTGATGCCAACGATCGGCGAATTAAAAACATCAGCGGGAAGGGAAGAAAAGCCGGAAGGAGGATACCGGTCCCGCTACTCAAAGGACAGTGAAAAAGCTTCTGCAGGATATTACGACGTGATGTTAACGGATTACGGCATTCGCGCGGAAATGACTGCCGCCCCGCACAGCGGGATCATGCGGTTCACGTTCCCTGAGCATAACCGGTCCCGCATCCAGGTAGACCTGGCACGACGGGTTGGCGGTACATCAACTTATCAGTTTGTTCAGGTGGTTGACAACCAAACCATCCGGGGATGGATGAAATGTCCGCCCGAAGGCGGAGGGTGGGGAAACGGAGACGGAAAAGCCGATTATACCGTTTTCTTTTACGCCCGGTTCAGCAAACCTTTTGTGAATACCGGGGTATGGAGCGCGGAAATTCCGGATTCGTGCGGGCGAAAAAGGGAAGATGTGACCAGCCCGGCATATCAGGCTCTTGTGGCACAGGCGCCGGTATTCCGGAATGTCCGGGAGATGGAAGGGAAACACCTGGGCTTCTTTACCGAATTTGCCACCAACGACAGGGAACAGGTTTTGCTGAAAGCCGGCATCTCGTTTGTCAGCATGGAAGGGGCCAGAAAGAACCTGGAGACTGAGATCAGCGACTGGGATTTTGACCGGATGCATAGCCTTGCCCGAAAGTTATGGAACGATGCCCTTGGAAAGATCACGGTGGAAGGCGGAACAGAGGACGAAAAAACCGTTTTTTACACCGCGCTTTATCATACGATGATCGATCCGCGCGCATTTGCTGATACGGACGGGAACTATCCCGGTGGTGACGGTAAAATCCATCGAACCTCCGCGTTCACCAAACGTACCATTTTCAGCGGATGGGATGTTTTCCGCAGTCAGTTTCCCCTGCAGACGATCATCAACCCGCAAGTTGTCAGTGATATGATCAACTCGCTGCTGACTCTGGCCGAAGAAAGCGGGCACGATTACCTGGAGCGCTGGGAGATGCTGAACGCCTACAGCGGATGCATGATCGGGAACCCTGCAGTTTCGGTTATCACCGATGCTTACGCGAAAGGGATCCGTAAGTTCGACATGGACAAAGCCTATGAATACTGTAAACAGACCGTTGAGAAGTTTGGCAACGGGGATAATGGATTTTCGGACGGTATTTCAAACACACTTGAGCACGCTTATTCGGAGTGGTGCATGTCACAACTGGCCCGTTTCCTGAATAACCTGGAAGATGAAAAGCTTTACGCAGGCAGGGCACAAAGCTACCGGAATATATTCGACCCTTCCGTCAATTGGTTCAGGCCGAAGGCAGAAGATGGAAGCTGGCTGCCTTGGCCGGAACAAGGAAGGCTGGCCCAGAATTACGGCTGCGTGGAAAGTAACCCCTACCAGCAGGGATGGTTTGTGCCCCATGACGTGGAAGGGATGGTCAGCCTGATGGGTGGCCGGGAGAAGACTCTCGAAGATCTTTCCGCCTTTTTTGAAAATGTCCCGGAAGACATGCTGTGGAACGATTATTACAACCATGCTAACGAACCGGTACACCATGTGCCGTTTTTGTTTAACCGGCTTGGAGCTCCCTGGCTCACCCAAAAATGGACCCGTGAAATTTGTTCACGCGCCTACCATAACTCGGTGGAAGGCCTGGTCGGGAACGAGGATGTCGGGCAGATGTCGGCCTGGTATGTGCTGGCAGCAGCAGGAATTCACCCTGTTTGCCCGGGAGAAACCCGTTTGGAGATCACCAGTCCGGTGTTCTCCAAAATAACGATCAAACTGGATCCCCGGTACGCACAGGGAAAAACCTTTGTCATCGAAGCCCGCGATAACTCAGCGGATAACCGGTATATTCAAAGCGCAACGCTCAACGGGAAGCTGTGGAATAAATGTTATATCGACTACGCTGACATCGTCCCGGGCGGAATATTGGTGCTGCAGATGGGACCCCAACCCAATAAAGAATGGGGAGTTGAATAGGTTTATTTCGAGCTGCAAACATGACTAACCTGATTGACTGGAAGAAAATCCGAGAAGGCGATAAGGCAGTTTTCGACAAAATGTTCGATGACTATTACCTTCCTTTATGCTCGTTTATTTCTTCTTATGTCAAAAATCAGCAGGTGATTGAAGATCTCGTGATCGATTGCTTTGTAAAAATCTGGGAAGAGCGGCGATCACTTGAGATTAAATCGTCACTGCAAAATTATTTAGTCACGATTGTTAAAAATTCGGCCATCAGCTACCTGCGTCAAAATCAGATTCAATTTTCTGATCCGGAACATACCATACAGATCATTTCTGATGAAGAGATAGACCCTTTGAAAGATGCAGGCATTCTGAATAAACTCTATGACGCGATCAATAAGTTGCCTGAACAAAGACGCAGGATCCTGAAAATGGCTGCTTTTGACGGAAAATCTTACAATCAGATCGCAGACGAATTTTGTATCTCGGTGAACACGGTAAAAACACAAATGTCCCGGTCATATAAATTTTTAAGGCAAGAACTGGATGTAACCCGGAAAACCCTGAATTTTCTGCTTTTCATGTAACTCAGGAGATACTGTT
>JBDKTZ010000172.1:0-2234 GCA_039679975.1 Prolixibacteraceae bacterium | reverse complement strand
ACCCCTGAACCGGTTCCCGCGCATGGTGCAGGAATATTTTACCGGACGTGTCCGAAAAATTGAAGAATCAGGTAATGAACGGCGTCGGGCGCTTCGTTCCAGACGGGATGCCGAAGAGTATGTGCGGAATGTCCGGGAGAAGATCCAAACGTGTTTTGGCCCATGGCCTGAGAAAACACCTTTGAATGCCCGTATTACCGGAACAATTGAACGCGATACTTATACCATTGAGAAGGTCATCTTCGAGAGCCGGCCTGAATTTCCGGTCACTGCAAACCTGTATATTCCCAAAGGACGGAACTTCCCGTTGCCGGCGGTGGTGGGCACATGCGGTCACAGCGATGTGGGCAAGGCCGAGCCTGCCTACCAGTCGTTTGCGCAGGGTTTGGCCAGACAGGGGTACATTGTCCTGATTTACGATCCGCTTGGACAAGGCGAGCGGATCCAATACCTTATCGGTGAAAACCAATCGCATTACGGGATTGGCGTACAGGAACACCTGCGCGTGGGGAATCAACTGTTTCTCACAGGAGGATCTTTGAGTACGTGGTTTGCGTGGGACGGGATCAGGGCTGTAGACTATTTGCTTACGCGTCCGGAAGTGGATCCCCGCCATCTTGGGGTGACCGGGAACTCGGGCGGGGGCACCCAGACCACATGGCTGTGCGGTGTTGAACCGCGTTTTACAATGGCTGCTCCAAGCTGCTTTGTCACCACGTTCCTTCATAATACGGAGAACGAACTTTCTTCCGATACGGAACAATGTCCCCGGGGTGTACTTCAGTCGGGACTCGATCATTCCGATTTTATTGCGGCAATGGCGCCTAAACCGGTTATCCTGCTGGGGCAGGAGAAAGACTTTTTCGATGTGAGAGGTCTGGAAGAATCATTTATGCGACTAAAGCATCTTTACCGGCTTCTGGGGGCGGAAGAAAATATTCAGTTTTTTGTCGGCTCCGGGTATCACGGTTACTCCCAGGAAAACCGGGAGGCGATGTACAACTGGTTTAACCGTGTGACAAAAAATCCGGAGGTAAAAGCAGAACCGACTTTGGCGCTGGAAAGCGCGGAAACATTATGGTGTACTCCGCATGGTCAAGTTGGAAGATCAGGTGCCCGCACAGTGTTTTCTTTCACCAGGCAGCTTTCTGAAGCGCTTAAAAAAGAGAGGAAAATTCACGACGGCGAAGAACTAAAACAAACCGTCGCCAAAACATTAAGGCTTCCTTTAATCAAAGATGTGCCGGACTACCGGATACTGCGGCCTTCCGACGAACGGTTTTATCCCCAAAAGCAGGCCGCGACGTATGCCGTGGAAACCGAACCGGGCATTTTCGCGCTGGTATACCGGTTAAATAATGATCCCCTTTATTCCCGTCCGCCACAGGGAGCCAGGCGGGCGATCCTTTACGTGTCCCATTTGTCGGCTGATGATGAATTGCGGAGGGAGGCGTTCCTGAAAGAATTGAGTGGCAGTGAACCGGATTCAGCTTTTTTTGCCTGCGATGTAAGGGGGATTGGTGAATCTCTGCCCAACACATGCGGAAAGAATTTTGACACGCCTTACGGGAGCGACTATTTTTATGCCGTTCACAGCATTATGCTTGACTATCCTTACGAGGGACAAAAAACAGTTGATGTATTGCGTGTAATTGACTGGATCAGATCGAATGGCCACGAAGAAATCCATCTTGCCGGGAAAGGCAGAGGTTCAATCCCGGTCACGTTTGCTGCGTTGTTGTCGGATGCAGTTGTGCAGGTCACCCTTAAGAATGCTCCTGTCAGTTACAGCGACATCGCCGAGGATGAACATTATACCTGGCCATTGTCTACCCTGTTGCCTGGTGTGCTGAAAACCTTTGATCTGCCTGATTGTTATCGGGCCCTTGAAAGGAAAAAGCTGCACCAGATCGAACTATGGAATGCAAGACAGCAGGTTTGAAGCAGCTATCGGAATAGAAGATGTGATCTGAAATCCAATTTGTGATTTTTTTGTTGGGTACAAAACAGATTTTCAAGCAGCCACAGTGCCTATGGTTCCATTCGGATGGAGCCGGTTTTTATGATATTGGGTCAGTCGGCAGCAGTGGCAGCGAATATGGCCATCGATAAAAAAACGGCTGTTCAGGATATTCCTTATGACGAACTGAAGACAGCTTTGGAAAAAAGAAAACAAATATTGAATGAAAAAGCGAAAGTTAATAATTAATTTAGCCGGAGAATAATTCGTCTGA
>JBDKTZ010000430.1:0-3814 GCA_039679975.1 Prolixibacteraceae bacterium | reverse complement strand
TGTTTTTGGGAATGAACGCATCCTTGCTGGCCGGTATCATTACCGTTGCTTTGCTGATTACTCCGATATTGGTACGGGCCTTTGACGAAGTGCTCAAAACAATACCGGTCGAACTGCAGGAAGCAGCGTACTCGCTCGGGTCAACCCGGACAGAAACCGCGCTTAGGGTGATTTTCAAGCAGGGATTTTCCGGTTTCATCACGGCCTTACTGCTGGCTTTTGGACGTGGCATAGGCGATGCTGCTTCAGTTCTTTTTACGGCCGGTTACACTGACAACATTCCTCAAACACTTGATGAACCTGTTGCCACATTACCCCTGGCCATCTTCTTTCAGTTGAGTTCTCCCATTCCGGAAGTCAGGCAACGTGCTTATGCGGCAACGGTTGTCCTTACGGTATTCATACTGATCATCAGCATTAGCGCCAGGCTTCTTTCAAAAAGATATTCGAAAAATATAATTAGATAAAAACGAAGCATGATTTTCCATCGTCAATGGTCCAGGTACATGAAAACAAGCAAAATCATCAACAACCCTAAAACCAGGTATTAAACCGATGAAGACAGCAATTACCGGTTGGTTATCGCCGTTAACAGAAACAATAAGCTCACAACCGAAAAAACATATGAACGGTACAGCAAAAGAAAAGCCTATCATCGAAATAAAAGGATTGAATGTGCATACGTCGTCCGCGCAGATCCTGAAAAACATTCATCTGGATATCCCGCGAAACAAGATCGTGGTTCTACTGGGGCCCTCCGGATGCGGCAAAACAACCCTGCTGAAAAGCCTGAACCGGCTCACCGACCTTCACAAAGAATTAAAAGTGGAAGGCGAGGTGCTCATTGACGGTGAAGATATTCTGAAAGCCTCCCAAAACTTGCCTTTCATGCGCCAAAAAATGGGTTTGCTTTCGCAGCGTCCGTTTCCGCTACCCATGTCTATATACAAAAACGTGGCCTATGGGGTCAAACTGAAAGGGATCCGAAATCGCAAGCTCATCAACTACAGTGTAGAAAGTAATCTGAAAAGAGTTGGTTTATGGGATGAAGTAAAAGACCGTCTGCACAGTCCCGCTACAAGTTTGTCGATCGGGCAACAACAACGGTTATGTCTGGCACGCGGACTGGCCGTAAAGCCGACCATCATCCTGGCCGATGAACCTACTTCGGCCCTGGATCCGATCTCCACGAAAATCATTGAGAACCTGTTTAAGGAACTGAAGGCGAATTACACCATTATCCTGGTGACCCACATTTTAAGGCAGGCCTTGCGGCTGGCCGATCATGTCGTGTTTATGTATTACGGAGAAGTAATCGAACAAGGACATCCGGACGAGATTCTCAAAAATCCGAAAACGGATATCCTGAAAAAGTATCTGATTGAAGGAAATTAAAATCTACATGTATGAACAGATTGCAGCAAAGGATTGACCGAAAAATAAAGCATTTGTTCGGACCTTTTCTGCCCTTTCCGGGCATTCAAAAATACACGCCGAAAGGGAATCTGCATTTATCCCATATTTCAGCATTTTCATACGGAAACGCCGGCGACACCATCCTTCCCGTGGTTTTGAGAGATTTGTTCAACCAATCGGTTGGCATTAAAAAATGGACCGGCATCCATGTTTATAAAACGGTCAACGAACAGGTGGTGTCTTCAATCAACAAAACCGATGCGATGGTTATTGGCGGGGGCGGGCTTTTTTTGAAAGATACCAACTCCAATGATTTAAGCGGATGGCAATGGTCGTGCAGCATTAATCAGCTTCAAAAGATCAACGTTCCCATGATCATGTTCGCAGTGGGCTATAACCGCTTCCGCGGACAGGATGAATTCAGTCCGCTGTTTAAACAACACCTGAACGAGTTCGTTGAACGGGCCGCCTTTGTCGGGATCAGGAATACCGGGAGTATCGCCAGGCTCCGGGAATATCTCGACACGGACCAACGGAAACAAAAGCTGGACTTCCAACCCTGCATGACCACCCTGATTACAAAAATCTACCCCGGTTACCTCAACTACGAATCGAAAGAAGACTTCATTGCCGTGAATTGCGCCTTTGACCGTGAAAACCTGAGGCTGAACGGAAACGATGTGCTGCAACCGATTTGCCGCGTGGTAAAGGAACTATCGCGAAAAACGAAAATCAGGTATTATTCGCACGTGGAAAGCGACAATAAGATCCTGCCGCTCTTTGAGCAGCATGGCATCAGCTACGAGCTGGTCACTTTCTCCTCACCCGCGCAGATGATTAAGAAATACGCCAGGCCCCGTCTGGTAATCGGAATGAGAGGGCACGCCCAAATGATCCCTTTCGGATGCGGTACGCCCATCCTCTCCATCATCAGCCACGACAAGATGCAATGGTTTCTGAACGATATTTCGAAGCCGCAGTGGGGAGTCGATGTGAATGATCCGGAATTCGAAGCTAAACTAATGGAGAAATCCATACGGCTTTACGACGAATCTCAAACCTGCATGACCGAAATCGCCGAACAACAGGAAAAACTCTGGCAAATTACCGGGAACAACATGAACCGGATCAACGAGCTGATAAAAAGCTCAACGCCTGCCGTCCGGCAGGACAACAAAGATTAACGCCATTATTAGGAGCCAACCATTTTCAATGTCCGGTAAATACCTTCTTGCGGAGTAAGATTAACGCCCCTATTAAAAGCCAACCCCCCGTTTCCGTTCGCCCGGCCATCAACAATCAACGCTCCTTTCCGTTCGTTCGGACATCAATAATCAACGCCTCGGTTAAGGCATCGGCTTCCTTCTCCCTTTGCAGTTGCAACAAACGACTGGTGTTACACCGGGACTAACACATGTCCCGCATCGGGATTAATGTATATCCCACAATGGTACTAACGTATGTCCCGCATCGGGATTAACGCATATCCCACAAAGGTACTAATACATATCCTGCATAGGGATTAATGCATGTCCCACACAGGTACTAACACGTGTACCGCATTGCCCCTAATACGGAAACGGCACCGATTCCAACGCGGAAACCGGTGCCGTTAACATGAATGTTCATGCAGCCCTTCCGGGCATGCAGACCTCCGTTTATCAGATCTTCGGCAAGGTCCAGGGAGAGCGGTAATGCGCTTTCACCAGTTCATTGGCTTTGTCGTCGTTCACAAACAAATGCTTTTCGGCATCCCACACTACCTGATGGCCCACACGGTAGGCAATGTTTCCAAGGTGGGCAAAACGGGCAATGTCGGCTCCGGTTTCAATGTCGCAGTTAGGCTTTCCTCCCTTTTTAATGCAATCGAGGAAATTGCGGACATGAAAGTCGAGTCCCTCACCCACTGCCGGTTGTACAGGAAGTCCCTTATAATCCTTTTTGGCCCCCGTACTCTTGTCTTCAGCGATCACTTCCCATCCGGAACGATCAACGACCAGCGTACCATACTGGCCAACGAAAGCCACTCCATGACCCCGCTTGCCGTAATTAGCCCCGTAAATGCCGATCGTGTTGTCCCACACCAGACTGAAACCACCAAAATCATACACCGCGGTCATGGTATCGGGTGTTTCCATCGCATCGTCGGGGAATGCATACTTCCCTCCTACCGACATAATCGATTTCGGAACATACTGTTCCATCCCGAAAAGTGCAAAGTCGAGCAGGTGGACGCCCCAGTCGGTCATCACCCCTCCTGCATAATCCCAGTACCAGCGAAACGAAGCATGAAAGCGGTTTTTATTAAACGGCCGTTTGGGTGCCGGCCCCAGCCACATATCATAATCAACGCCTTCGGGCGCTTCCGAATCTTCCGCTACGGGAATCGATTCTTTCC
>JBDKTZ010000054.1:0-2646 GCA_039679975.1 Prolixibacteraceae bacterium | reverse complement strand
GTTCACCTGGCCTCTGAAATTGCCCCTTCCGGCGTGGTAGCAGCGAAAAAGACGTTAGTGAAGCTGGAATTTAATCAAACGTATCAGAAAACACTTTCTCAGAGCGATTTATCCTATACGTTCGAAGCCGCGAAGGCGAATATAAATTTGCAGAAAGTTTACTTTTTAACGACCTGGGGTACGGCGTCTGCCAGCGAGCTGGTCATTACGGGGCTCGATCCTTACATGGACGTGGTGCAGGTGGGTGATTCCACTTATGGAAAGTTTTACGGCGCGTATGTCCTTCCCGATGATGATGAAAAATGGGCGATCCTGCCAATCGTGATGAAATATGCCAACGCTGAAGGATACACTGACTTTACAGATGGTCTGATCCCCAGGCAAAGCAACCTGGTCAATGACGACCTTATCGTTGATAATCCTTTCTACAACAATAAATTGATTTATTCTTACCCCCTCGGCGATCCTGCCGATCCGATGACAAAAAGAGCGATTGAGTTGATCGCCGGTGTAGCTTCAACAAAAGCGGCGACCCGCGCCACATCATCTTTTGAGAGAAAATTCAACCGGTTGCGTGATGACAAAGTAATGAACAGGAGAAACAACCTTCTCGTTCCTTTTAAAGACAATATAATAAGGGAATGAGCTGGCAACGCACAGGCTCGATTGGCTTCGGTTGGTAAAAGATCCTTATCGAATATTACAAATCGTTAATTTGATAGTATCTTTGAAAAAATAATTTTCAAATGAAGAAGCTCTTGCCTTTTTTCCTGGGAGGAATAGTTGTTCTTTGCGTAGTCAACGCGTGTCATGACGATGATGATGATGGTACTCAAATCCCGGCGGAAACAATTGCTACCAATAAGTGGATCCATGATGATATGGACAGTTATTATTTTTGGACCGATCAGTTGCCTGACGTTGATTACAGAAAGGAAAGCGATTCCGAAGAATATTTTAAAAAATTGATCTATAAAGATGATCCCTGGTCCTGGATTACTGATGATTATGCGTCACTGGCGGCCGATTACGACGGAGTGCCGGTTACCATGGGTTATGATCCTTCATTTTTCTATTATGACAGTGCCTCTGACCGCGTCATTATGGTCGTGAATTATGTCTATCCGGGGTCGGCAGCTGCAGAAGCGGGTCTGAAGAGGGGAGATGTGATCCTTAAAGTTAATGGACAGGAGTTCAACGATGAAAATTATTATGAAGTATATTCCGGGAACTCCTATTCGGTGCTGATTGGTAAAGCCAGGCTGAACAGCGATAAAACCGTTTCTATTGAGGACACGAAGGTAACCTTGTCGATGACTGCCCGGGTGACCACCACCGATCCGGCAGTGTGGCATGAAGTTATTGACACGCTGGACCACAAGATTGGTTACCTGGCCTACGTCGAGTTTGTTGCCGGCGCAGACAGCGTCTTTCTTGAAACATTGGATGAAATATTCGTTGAATTTAAATCGAAAGGCGTCTCTGATCTGATTGTTGACTTACGGTACAATCCGGGCGGGGAAAGTACGGCAGCAATTCATCTGGCTTCAGAAATTGCTCCCGCTGCAGTAATTAATTCCAGTGACAAGTATTTAGTCAGCCTGAATTATAACAGCGATTTTCAGGCCTATCTTGAAAGTAAAGCTGAGTTTAAAGATAACCTGTACTACAGGTTTAGTAAACCAAAAGCAAATTTAAACCTGGATAAAGTCTATTTTTTAACTACTGATGGTACCGCTTCGGCCAGTGAATTGGTCATCACGGGTCTGGATCCCTACATGGAAGTGGTGCAGGTAGGCGATTCAACTTATGGAAAATATGCAGGCGCTTTTATATTGCCTGATAACGAGGACGAAGAAAAAGCAAAATGGGCCATTATTCCTATCGTGATGAAATATGCCAATTATAACAAGTATACCGATTTTAAAGATGGCCTGTATCCTGACTTTGTCATGAATGATAACCTGATCTTTGCCGTTCCTTTCGGAGATACTGCCGATCCGATGACCAAAAGGGCGATCGAAGATATTGCCGGGGTACCTCAAAGTGTAGCCACACGGTCGCGATTCGATCTGACTCGCCGGTTTAAAAAGATCATACCCGAAAACAGAGCGATGAATCTTCGCCGAAACCTTTATCTTCCGGTGACTCCGGAATTGAAAAAATTACTGGTAAAAGAGTAGGAGACTACTCCTTCCTCTTTATTCGCCGTTGCCGTAACTAACGCCTCGCTACTCGCGACTAGATCAGTTCTTCAGGATTAATGTCCTTGATGTCGATCAGGCTGTTCATGATCGCGTAGACGGTCAGGCCGGAAATCGATTTGATATTAAGTTTTTCAGTGATGTTTTTCCGGTGAGAAATTACCGTATGGATACTGATATTTAGCCGGTCGGCAATTTCCTTGTTGGCAAGACCCATGGCGATCAGGCGGATGACATCTTTCTCACGCAGGGTCAGGTCGCCATTAACCGAAATGATATTTTTTTGTTTGGCTGCAGACTTTCTGACTACCTGGATCAATTGTTGAATCTGTAATGCCGTAAATCGTTCCTGAAGTTCAAACTCATAATGAGCAGAAATGGAGTTTAGATGATTATATCCCAAAAAGCCTATTACGGAAAGGTGGTTATTCTTTCGTAGTTT
>JBDKTZ010000583.1:0-33695 GCA_039679975.1 Prolixibacteraceae bacterium | reverse complement strand
ATTTGCACGGATTGTGGCTCTTGTGCCGAAGTATGCCCGGTCGAAGCAATTTCGCAGGCAGAATAATATCGCACCGTATAAGAATTTCGCCCGTCATAAAATGGCGGGCTTTTTTATTTAACTTCTGTTCACCCGGGCCGGGCGGTTAGCATTTCTGAACCGGCTTTTGGAATACTTCTTGCCGATCTATCTGGTAAAGACGATTGGTATGAAAATTAAACTTCTCCTTTTTTCGCTTATTCTCAGTTGGTTCCCGTTGTTTGCAGAATCCCGTCCCGGGGTCGTGAATAGTGGAAAACCGTATCAAATTGAGAAAATTTTCCCCAATCCGATAGCCGATCACTTTTTTGTCGAAATAGAAGCGTCCACTCGTTTCACCATTTTTTTTGAATTAATCGATATTTTAGGAAAATCGGTGCAAAGATGGGCTCCGATGCAGGTTTCACCGGGCATACAGCGTATCAGGCTTCATGTGAATGACCACCATTCGGGTATCTATTTGTTAAAAGCGGGAATAGGAGAAGATAACGTTGTTTTACGAGTTCGAAAAGTGTAAAAAAAATCCTAACTTTACGGAAAATCAACTGGCCATGAAACTGTCTGCGTTCATACAGTACCTGGCTGTCATTCTATTCGTATCTCCGGTTGATTGCCAGGGACAAGCAGGAAGCCATTCCTCTTCGTTGAGGCGTCCCGCAGCAGCTGGCTCATTTTATCCTTCTGATCCTGTTGAATTAAGATCCCAACTTTCCAAATTACTTGAATCGTATTGTCGTTCCGAAGAAATAAAAAGCCTTGCTGCGCTGATCGTTCCTCACGCCGGTTATGTGTTTTCCGGGGAAGTTGCAGCTTCGGCATATGCCTGTCTTGATCCGGATAAAAAGTATGAGCACGTTTTTCTGATTGGGCCATCTCACCATATCCGATTGAACGGCGCTTCAATTTATAATAAAGGAAACTACAGTACGCCACTCGGTATTGTTCCGGTAGATGTAGCATTATCCAGCAGTTTGATCCGCGAGCACCGGTGTTTTGAATACTGTTCTGAAGCGCATGCAACGGAACATTGCATTGAAGTTCAGCTTCCTTTTTTACAGCATAGGCTTAAACACGAATTTATGATTGTTCCCATAGTGATAGGCACACAATCGACAGGAACATGCAGAGAAATCGCAGAGGCTCTCAAACCATATTTTAATGAGAGAAATCTTTTTATTATAAGCAGCGACTTTTCCCATTATCCTGATTATAAAGGCGCTATTATTGCTGACAAAGCTGTAGGAGAGGCGATCAGATCCAATTCGCCGGAATGTTTTCTAAAAGCCATCCGGGAGAACCAGTTCAAAAAAATACCGGGACTGCTAACCAGCGCCTGCGGGCAAAGTCCTATTCTGACCTTATTGTATCTTTCATCAGAGACACCTGGAATGACAGTCAGGCATATAAAATATATGAACTCCGGGGACTCGGAACACGGAGACAAATTCCGGGTTGTAGGATATCATTCTTTTGCATTCATCCGTGATGCAAAAAATAAGTCGTTTTCACTAACGGATGAAGAAAAAGCGAAGTTACTGGATCTTGCACGTAATGCCATTGAACGCAGGCTTCAGAATAAGAGTTTGGAGAGTGTTGATACTGTCGCTTTTTCAAAACGGTTACAAACGCCTTTAGGCGCTTTTGTGAGCTTACATAAAAACGGAAAATTAAGGGGGTGCATCGGTCAATTTCTGACCACGCTCCCCTTGTATGAGGTGGTTCAGAAAATGGCTGTTGCCGCGGCATTTCAGGATTACCGTTTTGACCCTGTCAGTCGGGATGAAATGAAAGAAATTCATATTGAAATATCTGTTTTGTCGCCATTGAAGAGGATTAACAGTATTGATGAGTTTGAATTGGGTAAACAGGGCATCTACATGATCAAAGGAAGTCGCAGCGGAACGTTGTTGCCTCAGGTAGCAACAGATACGGGATGGAGCAAGAGTGAATTCCTGGGACATTGCGCACGCGACAAGGCAGGAATTGGCTGGGATGGCTGGAAAGTTGCCGAACTTTACACCTATGAGGCACTGGTTTTCGGTGAGAAAGAGACGCAAACTGCAGAATAATGAACACTTATCCGTTGTTCCCGGTTGCCGTGATTACGGTAGTGGCATACTTGATAACCAGGTGGTTCTCAGGATGGGGAATGATCACCTCCAACGCACACAGGAAGTTCTGGAACAGTTTATTGCTGGTTACTTTTGTTGTGACTGCCCTGCTCGGTTTGCTGGGCGTCGTTAAAATTAATTATAAGCTTGATATTCCGCAATATGATCTGTTTCTGAGGTGGCATGTTATTTTTGGTATCGGAATGGCCGTCATTTCCCTATTTCATTTTTCATGGCACTGGAAGTATTATTTTTCGCGTTCCCGGGAGAGAATACCAGGAAGTGATTTTTCTGCAGGCTCCTTGCCTGACTATCGGGTGTTCCGTTATCTGCTGATCCTGCTGGGAATAGTAACGATGATCAGCCAGGTTGTATTGATACGCGAATTTATCGGTGTACTGTCCGGGAATGAACTTATCGTGGGAGTGGTCATGGCTGCGTGGATGCTTTTAACGGGATGGGGAGCCCGTCATGCCCGGCACAGGATCAATCACGACTTCAAGGTAAAGAGGGGAATGAGCATGCTGATTGCCTTTACGTGTATGCCGGCTGTTGCGGTCGTGTTGCTATACTGGTTGAAGAGCCGGTTATTTCCTCCCGGAACACTCATTGGATTTGGAACATCGGTTGCAGGCGCTTTTCTGTTATTGTTCCCGGTTTGTTTTCTTTCAGGATACCTATTTACGGTTTTATCGACATGCTTATCGCGATCAGGGAATAAGAATATGACTGGCAGGGCGTATTCTTATGAGTCAATGGGAAGTCTGGTTGGAGGGCTTATCTTTAGTTTGCTTTTAGGCCGCTTTTTCAACTCATTTCAGATACTTGGACTGACAGCAGGGACGGCATTTCTGTGCTGTTCATGCATTTTGGTGAAAGAACAATCCGTGAACCGGATCCTTCTTCTTGTGTGGGGGATCATGATCCCCGTATTGGTATTTGTTTTCAATCCTGATCTTCACATAAAAAAAATGTTTTACCCCAATCAGGAAATCAGGATGGATCAAGGTACCAGCTACGGCAACCTGGTCGTGACCCAACAGGCAGGGCAGTTAAATTTTTATGAGAACAATGCGCTGCAGTTTTATTCCGATAATATCTCTTTAAGTGAGGAAGCGGTACATTTTGCCATGCCCCAGCATGAAGATCCCAAACAGGTTCTGCTGTTGTCCGGCGGTATTTCCGGGATGATCAAAGAAATAAAAAAATATGGTGTTGAAAAGATCACTTACCTGGAAAATAACCCGGAAATTTTCAGCCATTGGAAACATTTAGCGGATTATTCTGCGTATCCGGCGCGGGTTGAATTCAGAAAAACCGACATACGAACGTTTCTGAGGAAGACCAATGCGATTTATGACGTTATCCTGATCAACCTGCCGGCTCCTGCTACCGTGGGATATAACCGTTTTTACACAAGAGAATTTTTTATGAGTGTGAAAAGCCATTGTGATATAAACACTATTATTTGTGCCAGTCTTCCTTCTACGGCTAATTATGCGGAAGAGAATGCACTGGCAGTAAATGCCTCGCTTTGGAAAACTCTTGGAACGCAATATCGGCATTTATTACTATTACCCGGCGAAAAAAACTATTTTCTGGCTTCCGACAGTCCTTTGACAGCCGATGTGCCGGGACTCATTGATGAAAAGGGTATCGAAACCAGGTATGTCAATTCAGATTATCTTGATCACGAGCAACTGAAGAGGAGAGGACAGGAGTTGGTTGCCGGGTTTGGGACAGCTGCTCCGGTTAACAAGGATTTTTATCCGTATATGTTTTTCAGACAAACGGACCACTGGCTGAGCCATTTCGGTACCGGTTATGTAACGCTGATTTTCGTTCCGGTGATCTTGTTTCTGCTTTGGTTTTTCAGGCTTGACAGGGTGTCAGCGGGACTTTATACGGGAGGCTTTACTTCTGCATCACTGGAGCTTGCCTTATTGTTTGCCTGGCAGATTCTTTTTGGGAGTATTTACCTGGCGACCGCTTTCTTTTTTTCGGTATTTATGGCAGGCTTAGTGTTTGGAAGCCGTTGGAAAAATAGCTTTTGCGGAGGTAAATATTATGCGGTCATTCAGTTTCTGATGGCGCTTTTTGCCTTGCTGCTGCCGGTTTTTATTGCTTTTTCCGGCAGGATGGGGGGATCGGATCTTCTGTTGCGGATGTCGTTTTTCATTTTGGTTTTCATGCTGGCTTTTATTGCCGGACATGAGTTTAGTCTGGCTTCGCAGTTGCAACCCTTTAGTTACAGCTATATAGCCGGGATCAATTACAGTACTGACCTGGCCGGTTCGGCATTTGGGGCATTTTTGACCCCGATTGTCCTGTTGCCGGTATTGGGATTAGTTTATACCTGTCTCATTTTGGCAGGATTAAATCTCTTTAGCGGGTTTCTGGCTCTCAGGATCAGAGACCAATAAAGGACTCTATTAAATAGCTATTTAAAATAGATAAGTCATGGATAAGCGGCAGTTTTTAAAGACCACATTGTTTGGCACGGGTGGAATAGCCTGTGCTGCAAGCTCCGGAACGGTACTTTTGGAAGATACAGATAAAAGGAAAAGAGAAGCAATGTTTTACCAGCCAACTTCCAAAGGAGTTCGCTGTCAGATATGCCCAAACGAATGTAATCTAGCGGAAGGGCAGGCCGGCGATTGCAGAAACAGGATAAACCGGAACGGGAAGTTGTATTCTATAGCATACGGAAATCCATGTGCTGTTCATATCGATCCTATTGAAAAGAAGCCTCTGCTACATTTTCTTCCGGGAAGTAAATCGTTTTCGGTAGCCACGGCAGGGTGCAATCTGGCGTGTCTGAATTGTCAGAACTGGACGATCTCTCAACGAAGCCCGTCTGAGACCCAAAATGAGGATCTGCTTCCGGAGCGACTTGTCGGGATCTGCAAAAAAGAGCAGTGTAAATCCATCGCTTACACTTATTCGGAGCCCATCACTTTTTATGAATACACCTATGATTCATCTTGTCTTGCTCGTCAGGAAGGTATCAAGAATGTCATGGTCACTGCCGGTTATATAAACCGGGAACCTCTCCTCAAACTGTGCAAGGTAATCGACGCTGCGAATGTCGATTTGAAGTCGTTCAGTGATGAGATCTACATGAAACTGAACGGAGGAAAATTGCAGCCGATTCTGGATACACTAAAGACCATGAAAGATGAAGGGATATGGCTCGAAATTACCAATCTGATCGTTCCGTCGTGGACAGATGACCTGGATATGATTAAACGGATGTGCGAATGGTTGATGAAGAATGGTTTTGAAGATACCCCTCTTCATTTCAGCAGATTTCACCCTACCTATAAACTGACGCAACTGCCACCCACGCCGGTTAATATTTTAAAGAGTGCGGGGGAAACTGCCCTTCATGAGGGTTTGAAATATGTTTACATCGGGAATGTACCTGAAATCGGCACAGAAAATACAATCTGTCCCGGTTGTCATAAACTCGTCATGGAAAGGCGTGGTTACCGGATTGTCCGGAACCACATAGCCGGGGGTAAATGTAGTTTTTGCAATACCATGATCGCCGGTGTATGGTAGAAAGCCCCGCCTCTCTGATCCAACCACTTGCTGGTTTTTAGTACTAATCCCGGGATCTTCGTAAACTTAGAGTGCCAGCTCGAACTTGGCACGGATGCCAAACATTGGAGCGCCAATAACTGACTTCGAATTCAGCCTCCAGATTGCTTCAATACGGAACATTTTGAAAATATTCTCAACTCCGGCGCCCACTTCAATGTAAGGATTATCCATTTTTGAGATTCCCGAAGGAAAGGCTACAATTTTCTGGTGTTTGTCACTCAACGAGCCCATCATCATTTTGGCAGAGAATACTTCTCTGAAATCCGTTTTCTTCAGTAACGGCATACGACGGAAGAAAAATCCGTTCAGATGGTGTTCCAGGTACATGTGCAGGTACTTGTCATGAACAAATTCCAGGTAATTAAGCATATTGAAATCGTAGGTATAATATCCCAGTGTTTCATTACCCCTCGGTATATCGAGCATCGTGTATGGAAGTCTTCCCAGAAAAATACCTGATTCGACAGCATAATCAAATCGGCTTTGCCCTAAAAAGACCTCTTGTTTGATGGTCGCGGCAAGCCGTCCGTACCAGCTTGACTGACCACCGTAAAAAACCTTTCCTCCTGCTACTGTAAAATGAACAATGGGATAAGGAGTCTCCATATAGATCCTTAAGAAACCCTCATCAACAAATTTTTCCTGCGCGGAAAGCCTGGTATCAAGACTGACCTCAAAAGCGGATACTGAACCGGCAAATTCACCGTTGCGCAGAAACGGGTAAAATTCGGGTGAATAATGCCGGGTATAGCTGGTCGTTAAGGTATTCTGGAATCCGGGGTACCATTCATGTTCATAACTGGCCCGGTATCGCCGCTCCCTGAATATTTCGTCCAGTTCATCATGTTTTAAAAGCTGTGAAACGAGGTTGTTTTCAGTCGCAGTAGTCGAATTTTCATAGAGATATAGGATTTTCTCATTTTCACCGTGCCGGACCATCTTGTCATCATAAGAAACTTCCAGCACACTTCTGAAAGGTGTCCTGAGTTTATAACCAAATCCGGCCATACCGTCAATCTTTTTTGTTCTGCTTGCATAACCCAGGCCGCCCCATAACATCATGTTTTCACTAATTTCAGTACTGGTACGGCCTCCGAAGAAGTAATGCCGGTCTTCTACCTTGTTGGTATTAAAAAAACTGTAATAAGGCCCCAGCTCAAATTTACCGATATCATAATATCCGGTCATCGTCATCCTGGCCAGGTTATTGGTTAGCTGAACGGCCCGTATCCGTGAGATGGAGTCGATGATCAGTTCAATTTCCCGTTGTTTCTTATTCAACTCTTCCATCCTGTTTTGTTCCCAGAATTTCGGATCCTTGCCGCGCGCATCGGGTAAGTATATGGTTTCATACTTTGCTTTGGGCGTGCTAAGTTCTATTACAGGCCCCCTGCCGATCGACACCTGGTCGATCGTGGCCGTTTGCCTGAAAAAGACAGAAAGATTTTTCTTTTGGTTCCCATTCGATTGAAAAGGATTAATAAAAAAGAGGGCGTCTATTTGGTTCCTTTTATAAAAGGGCAGGGAATCATGTACAAATGAATACTCGCATTTCAGCCGGAGGCTCTTCAGAAAATTGATCTTGCTGGTTGACGACAAATCACCATCTATTTCAACGATCGAGTAAAAGCGGTCTTCCGCGATAAAGTATCCTTTAAAGGTATTTTCGCCGCTTCTGCGGGGTTGAAAATTAACCCGGTATTGCTTATGTCCGTCAACGACTGTGCTGTCGGCCAGGAAATATTTATAGTAGAACCATCCATTGTCGGCAACGGGGCTGACAAAATTTTGGGTAAACAGGTTGATAAAATTGTTGTAATAGTTCACCTCCATATCGAGTGCGCTGGTGTACCCCGAGATCTGAAGCTCATCCAGGATCCCCACGCCATTTGTTTTGTCAGCGATCACGGTCGAGCGTTGCCTGGGCGGATCTTTTTGTACTTCGTTAAAGACGAGTTGTTCAGCAAAGTAAAGCGGAAGGTAACGCGAACTGTCAGAGTCAGTTTGAAAAACATGTTGATTATTACGAAAGGCTCTTGAATTGATTATATTTTCACTTACATGATTAATCTGGTATTCCCAGCGGCTGTACTTTCTGTAAGAATATTTCCGGTGCCTGTCCGGGTTATTTTTGTCTCTGTTTGCTGTCACTTTTTGGAGAAGCCGTCGCACGGGACCTTCATCAGGAGCCACTTCAATTTCTTTGATATCAAAGGTTTCAGGTCTGAGTTTAACAGAAAGGAAACCTGAACTGAGATCACGCATGATTTTCTCAACAGGGTAGAAACCAACAGCGGAAAAAATCAGTGTATCCGCATTTGACCGGCGGTTTATCGTATAGTTTCCTGTTGAATCAGTCACGGTCCCAATGGTAGTGCCTTTAAATAAAATGTTGACATTGGGTACAGGCTGACCTGTCTGCGAATCAGTCACCGTCCCTGTAATGACGGGCTGTTGAGCGAATACTGCTCCATGCATAACGAATAGAAATATCACCAACCAAACATTCCCGATAACGGAACATCCCGGTGATAAGTTTAATTTTTGCATTTCCTGTATCTCTGTTTCTGAATAATCGTTCTGATCGGATTAGAATACTTTGGCTTTTTCAATACTCTTTCCAAAAGAACATTGTAAAGATGTTCAAAAAAATGAAATAATGTTTTCCGTCAGCTAATTTTAATTAGTCTAAAGCAGAATTGTTAATATTGACGACCGGGGTTGAATGATTCAATTTTACTTCCGATTTTTATTATCGGTTTGTTTCATACTTCATTTTTTTGCCTTAAATTGAACCGTCATCCTTCTTAACCGACTGGTTGCATGATGATATAATCTGACCTTCTTCCCTGCCACAATGATGAATTTGCTTCGGCAGATTATCTGACTTGCAGAATTAGTGATATAAAAAAGAAGCAGTATGAGGATTGTTTTAGAAAATATTAAGGAATTGGTGCAAGTGGAAGATTATTCTGTGCGGTTCAAAACCGGTTCAGCCATGTCATCACTTGGTGTTCTGAAGAATGCATATTTGGTTATTCATGATGGTCTGATAGAAGGAATAGGATCGATGAGGAATCTGGACCATGAGAAACTCGATAATGATGTACTTATGGAATTGGACTGTACAGAGCGACTTGTTTTTCCATCTTATTGCGATTCGTATACGTCATTGATTTTCCCGGGAGGACTGGAAAACGAGCTTACAAACCGCATTAGCAGGCCGTTTTGTGATGCCGCTGGTTGCTATAGCAGGATCAAGCGTTTGGCAGCGCTAATCGAAAACTGTTCGGAAGAAGAATTATATGAACTGGCCGAAATCAGATTGAACGAGATGATTTCCCTGGGAATCGGCGCAATCGAAATCAAATGCGGTTATGGTTTCACGAGTGCATCGGAACTGAAGATCCTGCGTGTGATTAAAAAATTGAAGAACAACTATCCGGTGATCATTAAATCCAAATTTCTTGGAGCCCATACGGTATCTTCCATGTACCTGGTCGACAGACAAAGGTTTATTGACCTTGTCGTGCATGAAATAATCCCGCAAATATCTGCAGAGGGATTGGCCGATTATATTGATGTTTTTTGCGATCACGGTTTTTTCTCTGTGCCGGAAACTAAACAGATTCTGACGGCTGTAATTAAATATGGATTAAGGCCGAAACTTTATATTAATGAAAATGGAGAAACCGGAGGTATGGACGCGTCAGTGAAATATGATGTGTTGTCGATGGATCATATGCAGCACACAAATGAAGAGGAAATACGGCCATTGAAGAATACCGAAACAATGCCGGCGATGTTGCCGGGAGTTATTTTTTTTATGAAGATACCATCGTCTCCGGTAAGGAAGATGGTCAGCGCGGGTATTCCTGTAACGATGAGCTTGGGCTATGATCAGGACACTTTACTACCCGTAAGAATGAATGTGGTACCATCCATGGAATGTATTCACGACGGAATGTCACCCGAAGAAGTGATTAATGCGACAACCCTGAATTCAGCGTATGCTATGGGGATTGAAGGGATATGCGGAAGCATTTGCAGGGGAAAAACAGCAAATGTATTTATCACTACGGAACTCCCCGGATATGCTTCCCTGCCTTATAATTTCGGAAGTAACCTGATTGAGACCGTGATCCTGGACGGGAAGATCATGGCATAGCGGATACGGGAGACAGGAAAAGATTGCGCCTGTTTACTTTTCCTTTGGGTACTCCAGCCTGACGTGGTAAATGTTGATTAGCTTTTCAGTCAGGGTCTCTTTGAGGACGTGAATTTCACGTATAGTCAGATCGGCATCGTCCAACTGACCGTCATCCAGCTTTTCCCTGACCATCCTGTCGATCAGGTCACTTATTGATTCGGGTGTTTTATCCTTCAGTGATCGGGTAGCCGCCTCAATACCGTCGATCAGCATAACGACCGAAGTTTCCTTGTTGTGTGGCCGGGGCCCGGGATAAGAAAATTCTTTGGGGTCGATCACTTCATCGGGATGTTCATTTTTATAAAGCGTATAGAAATATTTAGCTTTGGTTGTGCCATGATGGGTTGTAATGAAATTGATCAATACTTCCGGTAATTTATTACGGCGGGCCAGTTTGACCCCATAAGTAACATGATCAATGATCACTTTTGCACTTTCCCTGTAATCGAGCTCATTGTGTGGATTGGTGCCATCTGCCTGATTTTCTATAAAATATACCGGTTGGTTCATTTTGCCAATATCATGGTAGAGAGCGCCGGCATAGGCTAAAAAAGGATTTCCTCCGATACGATGCACTACCGCTTCGGCCAGATTTGCTATTTGCAGGGAGTGTTGGAATGTTCCCGGGGCGTCTTCTGCGAGTTTGCGTAAAAGAGGCTGGTTTGTATTTGCCAGCTCAATCAACGTCACATCCGATACGAAGCCAAACAGCTTTTCAAAAATATAAACCAACGGGTAAGCCAGCAGCAGCAGGACTGCATTGGCTGCAAACCATTGCAGGTTTTGCCAGCGGATCGATTGCATGTTTCCTTCCTGAACCATCGAAAGGGCCAGGTAAAGAACAGAATAAGAGATCAGTACCCATAAGGCGGTAAAGACCAGATGCGACCGGCGTTGCAGTTTATAAAGCGTGAAAACCGAAATAATGCCGGAGATCAGATGCAAAAAGATGAATTCATAATTATTTGGTGCAAAGTATCCGATCAGAAGACAAGTGACCATTAAACCATAGATCGCGGTTCTGGAATCGAAAAAGATCCGGAATAAGATCGGCAAAATGGCTATCGGAATCACATAAATATTCAAAAGATCGTGCATCACGATGAATCTGGAAATGACCACCATCAGGATAAGCGTAAATAAAATGAAGGTGAGATGGCTTTTTTGATTGAATATCTCGGGTCTGAAAAAGGCCAGGTACAGAATGAGCATGAGCAAACAGGCGATGATTAGCACCAGTTTTCCAATAATGAGCAAATAACGGTCAATATTCTGTCCTTGCTTGGTTTCATAGCTTTTCTTAAGGGATTCCAATATCTGGTATTTATCGGGAGTGACCAGATCACCGCTAAAAATAATGCGTTCTCCTGCTTGTACCATTCCTTGTGTCAGCGATACCGAGTTGATAAGTTGCGCCCGTTCATGGTCATTAAATTCAGCGTCGTAATTAAGATTAGCCTGGATGTAATCGGAGATGTTAATGTTTTGGCTTAACAGGTGTGTCTGTTCTTTCAGTATCCCGTTCAGCGTGTCGCTCATGTACTGAAAAGCCGATTTCAGGGAATATATCGCATTCACCGGCACTTTTCCGGCGACATTACCGGTTATCAGAAACAACTCTTTTTTATTTTTCAATAAGGGGTGTTTGTCGGGCGACTGATCAATAATCCCTGAATCATAGATTTGAGCCAGACAGTCCGACATGGATTCAATGAGTTTGGGTGTCAGCCTGGAAATTTTATCACTGATTTGCTTTAGTTTGAGTTCGAAGTTTTGTGATTGCTGAATTCCGGGTAGCGTATCTTTTTTGTAATAGGGGATAAACAGTTTTTGGATGGAATCGCGTTCATGTTTAATCACTTCTTCAGATTTCAGAATTGCGAAATTGAACGGTGCAATGAGTGTTTCGTGCCGCCAGGGAGCATTTTTCTGAAACTCGTATCTGAATCTGCTCTCTCCGGGAATGATCAGGTATAAAATGAATATGGAAGCCGTGAAAACGAGAGCGATATAGAAAAAGTGATAGTATCGTTTGAGATGGATTAATATTTTTTTCATAAATATCTTTTTTAAGACTTTTGCAAAGCACGTAAAACTTATATTGAAATTATATCTTTGAATACTAAAATTAACAATTTCTTTCGTGAAACAAGCCACGGAAATACATTTCTCGGTTAAAACATTCATTATTGATGAGTTGTATGTGGTGGTATGCCGGCTAAAATTAAGGATATGAATTTTGGAATTTCAGGATTGAGTATTATTCCTGTTCGTAAAGAACCTTCAGAGAAGAGTGAGATGATCACTCAAATTTTATTCGGTGAACGTTTTGAGGTGCATGAACTCTTTTTCGGATGGTGTAGAGTTACCCTTGAATATGACGGTTATCAGGGATGGGTGGACCAGAAAATGATCACTCCCCTGAACGAAAGGATTTACAGGAAGATCGGTATCCGGCCAATGGCTGTATGTACTGATATATTGAATCTGATACCGGTTGGATCCGAGCAGAATATGATGATCGTGGCCGGGAGTTCTCTGCCATGCTGGCGGCCATACAAACATGATTTTTCAATCGGCAGCGACGTCTATAAAATGGATGGCAAATTCAGGTATGGTGAACCGGCAAATATCCGGAAATTTATTATTCAGCATGCACTGATGTTTTTCAACGCTCCGTATTTATGGGGTGGACGTTCTCCTTTTGGGATCGATTGTTCCGGATTTACGCAAATTATTTATAAAATAGCAGGGGTTAGGCTTCCCCGCGATGCGGGAGACCAGGTACATCATGGCACAGTGTTGAGCTTTGTTGAAGAAACCTTGCCCGGCGATCTTGCTTTTTTTGATGATGATGAAGGTATTATTAAACACGTGGGTATTTTATGGGAAAAAAATAAGATCATTCATGCTTCCGGAAAAGTCCGGATTGATAATGTGGACCAGTTCGGTATTTTTAATATTGACACCAAACGATATACGCATAAAATGAGAGTGATGAAGAGAGTACTGAGTAGCGAGTAATGAGTACTGAGATGTTTCTCTTTCCGCCATGCCCCATGCTCTGTGCTCTATGCTGTTTCCCGTAAACCCATTTAACCATTTCATTATGTATTCTTATTTATATCCCCGGCCGGCAGTGACTGTCGATGCCATTCTGTTCAAAAAAGGAACAAATGAATTGCTCCTTATTCAGCGCAAGAAAGAGCCATATGCCGGCAAATGGGCGCTACCCGGCGGTTTCCTTGAAATGGACGAGTTGCTTGTTGACGGATGCCGGAGGGAAGTCGAAGAAGAAACCGGGCTTCAAATGAAAGAACTGACTCAGTTTAAAACTTATGATGCGATCCAACGCGACCCCCGGGGACGGACTATTTCGGTTGTATTTTATGGAATCGCAGAGAATGGTCTTTCCGTTCGGGGGGGCGATGACGCTGTTGCTGCCGCATGGTTTCCCGTTGATCATTTGCCGAGCCTGGCCTTTGATCATAGCCTGATTATCTCCGAATTTATGGATTTTACCGCCTGGCAGAATCGTTAACCGGATCCTTTTCTAAAGGTCGGGAACGTCCTGTTTTCATGCGCAGAAGTACTTTTTAGCAGAATCTCGTAACTTTCAGGTCCGCAGTTAAACAAAAGGTCGATGATGCTCAGGTTGGGAATAAATTCAAACTTGTCTTCAAATACTTGCGAATAAGGAACAGGTGTGAAGTTAGGATCAGGATAGACCTTTTTCTGTTTGGGGTGGATGGCTTCCCTGAAATTCAAACAGGTGGCAGGAATTTTTTCAAATCCGGTTGTCAGTTCCATTTCTGGCCATATTTCCAGAATATCGAGGATAGTCAGGAGGAGTTGCTGATTAAAATCGAACAAAAATTTGTATTTTTTATGAAAAAATGGGCTGAAATCATCTTCCAGGATCTCAAAGAAAGGCGATGAATGATAAGCCGACACAATTGCCTGCCAGTGAATATGCTGCCACTGCGTGTCATATGAGATTTGCAGGTCCTTCATTTTCTGTTTGGCATCCCTTCCTTTCATGACCGGGATCACTAATGATTCCGGGCCGTTCGCGGCCAGAATGACAGCCCGGTTACGATAAGATTGTTTCAGAAAATTTTCATCTGCCTCTATCAATATGGTTGAATATTGCAGGAATTTGGCCATATACTGCACTGGCGGGAGATAAGCTGAACTTAACAGAATTGACTTGTGATCCATTACACTATTTACTGAAAAAGCTGTCTCCTTCATCCCCTGTTATCTCGATGTCATCGTTGTCAGCATCAAGTTCATAAGTCGTTTTTTCGATCCTGGCTTTGCTTAACAATTTTTGCTGTTCCCTGATTTTTGCTTTGAACCTCCAGATTTTCGGAGAGTACAGAAAGAACGCGATCAGGAAGCCTGATATCAGGCAGACGATCAAAGCCAATACTAAAGGAACATCAGTCAGTTCCCAGAAAAAAACATGAAGACTGATTAAAACGGTATTCTGCAAGGTAAAAATAACCAGGAGCAGGGCAAGTATGAGCAAAACGATAATTCCTGCAGACATAATCTTCTTTTTCCTGCAAAGTAAGAAAAAAAGGATAATGAATCAATTTCTTCATTATCCTTTTTCATTTCATCACTTTATCAGGATTTCAATGAACAGTTCTGAAAAGTCTTTTCCAGCGGATGCCGGCAGGTAAATTTTTTTCTTTATCCAGCGAAAGCCAGATGAAAACAGCTTTTCCTACCACATGGTCTTCAGGAACAAATCCCCAGTAACGTGAGTCAGCTGAATTATGACGATTATCACCCATCATCCAGTAGTAGTCCATGGCGAACGTATATTGACCGGCTGCAGTTCCATCAATGAAGATAGTGCTGTCTTTCACTTCCAGTTTATGCTCTTCGTAAAGAGAAATAATTCGTTCATAAATGGGCAGATTTGTCATGGAAAGTTGAATGGTTTCACCTTTTTTAGGAATCTGAAGCGGACCGAAATTGTCAACATTCCATGGATAATTCTGGCTGAAAGGGAAAATGTTTTTGTCCCAGTTTCCCGCGTCCATGTTTACTTTCTTCACGGAAGTGACATTACTCAGTTTTGAAATTTCATCGACTTGTGCCTGTGTCAGCGGGAACAGGAACTGGGAATTATTAAATACCTGCTGGTCTGCCTTTGAAATACCGATCTTTTCAAGCAGACGTTTATTGATCGGGGTGCCGTTGGTGGTTACAATGTAGTCGAATTGCATTCCCGGGAAATGCTGTTGTTCCTTGCTGTTGACAAATACCTGACCATCTTTTATTTCAACGACATCACCCGGAATACCGATACAGCGTTTGATGTAATTTTCCCGTTTATCGACCGGACGGCTGATAATTTCCCCAAATGTTCGTGTATCACTCCATACACGCTCCCTTCCGTAATTGCGGACGAGGTTATAATAGCTTTGCGTCGGCATCAGGCTTGCCACGGTATCTCCTTCGGGAAAATTAAATACAACAATATCGTTGTTCTTTACATTTCCAAATCCGGCTATTCGTTTATAAGGTCTTTTAATCCATTCCACATACGATTTTGTACTCGAAGTAAGTGGTAACGTATGATGAACAAAGGGGAACGACAGCGGAGTGTTGGGCAATTTAGGTCCATACGATACTTTACTTACAAAAAGAAAATCGCCGACAAGCATTGATTTTTCCATTGAAGAGGTAGGGATCGTATAGGCTTCGATGAAGAACATTCGGATCAGAGTGGCTGCAATGACCGCAAAGATGATCGCATCAACCCATTCAACAAATTTGGTTTGTTTTCCGTTTGGCGGGTTCTTCTTTTTCCAAAAGGCCCAATGTACTCTTTTGGTGATGTAAATATCAAAAAGTACTGCCAGACCCAGGAACCACCAGTAGCTTTCGGTCCAGATTACCCATAGGCTGTATATTAATCCGACGAGTATAAATTTGAACCATTTGTTCGTTAATAAGTTCTTCATTTGAATATATTTAATTTTAAAACAGACCTGTGATTTTTGAGGATTATAAATTTAAAAGATCATTCATATTCAGAAGCCCTTTTTTCCCGGGACAGAACTCTGCAGCCAGAACGGCACCCACAGCAAATCCTTCCCTGCTTTTGGCACTGTGTTCGATCAGGATGTGATCCACCTCCGATTCATACCTGATGCGGTGAATTCCCGGAACCTGTCCTTCACGAATGGCGTCGATCTTTAGTTGATCCGGATGCGGAGGATTTTCAAGAGTCCATGAATTGATACCCGGAAGAGTACCGATCAGATCTTCGGCCAGCGTAATTGCCGTTCCGCTGGGTGCATCAAGCTTTTGAGCATGATGAACTTCTTCCATCGACACCTGATATTCCGGACGGTTCGCCATCAGTGCGGCCAGCTTTTTGTTCAGCGCAAAAAATAAATTCACGCCTAAACTAAAATTGGAAGCGTAAAAGAAAGTCCCGTTATATTGCGTCATTTCTTTTAAAACGTCACCTTTTCTGCTTAACCAGCCGGTAGTGCCGCTGACAACCGGAACCCCGGCCTGGAAACAAAGCCGGTAATTAGCCATGGCCGACGCCGGAACGGTAAACTCAATAGCAACATCTGCCTTTTTCAGGTTATTGATTGTCAATTCATTTTGATTATCCAGGTCTATTTTTAAGAGGACCTCATGACCACGGTTTAACGCTATCCTTTCGATAGTCTTACCCATCTTTCCGTATCCAATCAATGCAATTTTCATGTGTTTATTCTTTCAATTAACGCCGCTCTGCACGTTGTACGCCAGCGTTCGTTTTCTGATAAATTTCCAACGCGTGTAAGTCGCCATTGTAATGAAAACGTACAAAGATAAAAATTACGCTATAAAACTACCATTTGAAAGCATTGTTGTTTGACTTTTTTCGATGAACACTTTTGTTTTATCTGTGTATCTGTCTATTCAATTTTCAGGATTAGAAAATACTTTTGTACATTTATCAAAATTTTTTTGGATGAACATTGGATTAGTGGCAACCGATCTGGACGGAACTTTACTTCGAAGTGATAAATCGATTAGCGAGGCAGACCTGGCTATGCTTAAACGTCTTGGTGAAAAACAGATTTTCCGGGTGGTTGCGACAGGAAGAAACTTCAGGAAAGTAAAGGAAGTTATTCCTGATTATGTCCCTTTTGACTATGTTGCATTTTCATCAGGAGCAGGAATCTACGATTTTCGTAATCGAAAACTGTTGTATTCCAGGAATATTTCAAAGGAAATTGTAAACAGGCTTAGTGAGTGGCTGATAAATAAAGGGTTTAGCTTCTTCTTGTTTCAGGAAGTTCCGTTCAATTCCCATTGTTGGTATTACCGCGGAAAAAATAGTTGTGAGGAATTTGACCGGTATTTTGATTCCCATTCAGACATGACAGAAAGCTTGCCCGAGTCGGGAAGGGTTTCAACGGGGGCTTGCCAGTTTCTGGTTATCTTCAAATATGCCGGGCAGTTTTTTGAAATGAAAGATGAATTGGCGCAGCACTTTGACGACTTAAAGATTCTGAGGGCCAGTTCACCGTTTGAAACAGGATATACCTGGATGGAAATCTTTCATCAGGATGTATCGAAAGGCAATGCAATCCGGTTCTTATGCGATCATTTAAATATAAAAAGGGAAGCTACAGTGGGTATTGGAAACGACTATAATGATCTGGATCTTCTTGATTTTACTTCATTCTCATATCTGGTAAAAAACGGTCCCGAGGAATTGAAGCTAAAATACAGGTCTGCTCCAAGTAATGAGGATAACGCTTTTAGCTATTGTTTATATCATCTTTTGTAATGCCGGGGGCAAAATGAATACTCATCTATTAATCAATAAATAAGCACATGAGACAGTATTTAAGTTTATTGTTTTTGCTTTTTGCAACATTCAGTATGGCCCAGACCGGGCTTAATCCGAAAGAACCGCTTCCGGAAGATCCTAAAGTAACTAAAGGTGTTCTTGAAAACGGGATGACCTATTATGTCCGTTCAAACAGTACTCCCAAAAACAGGGCGGACTTATATCTGGTCGTTCGTGCAGGCTCAATCGACGAAGATCAGGACCAACTTGGACTAGCTCATTTTTGTGAGCATATGTCATTCAATGGAACAAAGAATTTTCCAAAACATGAACTGATCAATTACCTCGAATCCATTGGGATGGAATTCGGTCCCGAGGTCAACGCGTATACCAGCTTTGATGAGACTGTCTATATGATCAAAGTGCCGCTTGAGCAAGAAGAGTTTGTGACAAAAGGATTGCAGGTAATGTACGACTGGGCGTGTCAGGTAACCGACTCAGATGAGGAAATAGAAAAGGAACGGGGTGTTATTTATGAAGAATGGCGTGGCGGACGCGATGCCAACGAACGAATGATGCAGAAATGGTTGCCGGTTTTTCTGAAAGACAGCCGTTATGCCGAACGACTTCCAATAGGAAAAATGGATATTGTAAAAGGAGCTTCTCCCGAAAACCTCAGGCGTTACCGGAATGACTGGTACCGTCCTGACCTGCAGGCCATCATTGCAGTCGGTGATTTTAACCAGGAAGAAATGGTGAAACGGATCAAAGAGAAATTTGCCGGAATACCTGCACCTGAACAAAAACGTAAAAAGGAATATTTTGATATTCCGGGACATAAAGAAACTTTGGTTTCCATTGTAACTGATAAGGAAGCGCAGTATCCGATAGCCCAAATTTTTTACAAACACCCCCTGAAAATCAATAAAACCATTGGTGATTACCGGGAAGGTATCAAATATGGGTTGTTCAACGGAATGATCAACAATCGTTTGCAGGAATTGACCCAGTCAGAGAATCCGCCCTTCATCTACGGATCATCAGCATATGAAGAGCTTTTTGGCCCGGCGAGCGTGTATTATTCGATGGTGGTATGCAAAAATGGAGAGCTCAATAAAGGGATAAAAACGATACTGGAAGAAAATGAACGCGTCAAGCGACATGGTTTTACAGCAACTGAATTTGAACGGATGAAGAAATCGATGCTTTCGTCCATCGAAAAGAGTTATAATGAGAGGGAAAAGCAGGAATCAAACAGGTATGCGGAAGAATACAAAAGGAATTTTCTGCTGACAGAAGAACCTTTCCCCGGGATTGAGAATGAATTTGAATACTATAAGGTATTCATACCCGGCATTACACTGAAAGAAGTAAATGCCCTGGCTGAGAAATGGATCGTCCCGGAGAACAGGGTGATTGTGATTACTGCTCCGGAGATGGAAGGTGGAAATGTTCCTTCAGAAGCAGAAGTGCTGTCGATTTTGGATCAGGTCGGGAAAAGTAAGATTGAGGCTTACAACGATGTGGTAATCGATAAACCCCTGATTGAAGGAGAAATCCGGTCTGGTAAGGTGGTGAACGAAAAACAGCTTCCGGAAGTCGGCGCAACCGAATGGACCCTTTCGAACGGAGCAAAGGTTGTCGTGAAAACAACCGACTTTAAAGATGATGAAATTGTGTTCAGCGCTTACAGCCTTGGCGGAAATTCACTATATGGCCAGGCGCAGGACGTTTCGGCCGACATGGCCTCGACAATTGTTTCCATGAGCGGCATTGGCGATTTCGATCAGATTGCCCTTGAAAAGTTACTGTCTGACAAGGTCTTTTCCGTATCGCCGTATATCGGTGATCTCACTGAAGGCTTCAGGGGAAACTCATCGGTTAAGGATCAGGAAACGATGATGCAGATGTTGTATCTCTATTTTACCAATCTGCGAGTCGATGAAAAGGCTTTTTCTTCATACATGCAACGAATTACCGGTATGCTTGAAAATAAAAAAGCTTCGCCGGAGGCGGCTTTTCGTGATTCTTTGCAGGCTCTGGGTGTCAACTATCATCCGAGAAAACGGCCAATGACGGTGGAAATGTTAAAGGAAGCCAACCTGGACGATATTACCAAAATAGCTCGGGAACGGTTTTCTAACGCAGCCGATTATAAATTCTTCTTTGTGGGGAATATTAATAAAGAAACTTTTAAACCCCTGATCGAAAAATACATCGGTGGTATTCCTTCATCGCAGAAAACTGAAATGTGGAGGGATCTGAACATCGAAGCGCCGGAAGGAGTTGTCGAAAAGACCGTTTACAGAGGGCAGGAGCCAAAAAGTATACATTATGTTGTATTTCACGGCGATATTGACTATACCCCGGAAAATCTGATCGCTATAGATGCGCTGGGAAAGATCCTGACGACAAGATTACTGGAGGTAATTCGTGAAGACAAGAGCAGTGTTTACTACATAGGGGCCAACCCGTCGGTCGACAAATTACCTGAACCTGAATATAGTATCACCATTTATTATGGAACAGATCCGGATAAAGTAGCGGAATTACAGCAAGCTGTTTTTGACGAGATTAAAAAGATTGAAACCGCAGGGCCTACGGCTGACGACCTTCAGAAGGCAAAGGAAAAATTGCATCGTGAACGGGAAAACAACCTGCGGGAGAATGGCTTCTGGGTTAACGTCCTTAGTAACGGTTACCTCTATAAAAATGGTGATTTCAGTAATTTCGGAAAGTTCGATGAGCTGGTTGACCAGCTTTCAATCGAAAAAATAAAAACGGCTGCTAAAGATTATTTTGAATTTGATAATTACTACAGTGTTACATTAAAACCGGAGAAACAATAGCTTTTTTGCAGCTCTTGGGTCTGGTTTAGCGTCCTTTGCGGTGCGGTATTCCGTAAAGGACGCTAAAATTTTATAGGAATCATAAAGTTTTTGAATGGATTAAACCAAAAAGGGAAAAGATAGTCAAAACAAGCAAATTCCGGACGTTTCTTCTGAACGGGAATAAAGTCAGATTGATTTGTACTCTTCAGTTCAGCGAAACGGGTAATAAGCGAATGAAAGATGTTCATATTGATTATTAATCTTCAAAAAAAATGACCATGAAGAAAATTTTATTGATTACCGTTCTCTTTCTAAGTGTTTTTACACTTGCACAGGCACAGCGAAACACGGGACAGCGTCCATCGAAAGGAGGAGAAGGCGGTGGACCGGGTAGAATGGACCCCGCCGAACGGGTTGAACGGCAAACCCAGCGTTTAAATGAAGCTCTCACTCTGAGCGCTGATCAGATGGCCAAAGTAAAAGCGATTTACACAAAAAACGCGGAAGAAAATCGGAAGGCATTTGAAAAGGCCAGAGCCGGTGAACAGGTTGATCGTGAAAAAATGCATGAACAGATGAAAGCTTCCCTGACGAAGCAGGATAGCGAAATAAAGGCATTGTTAACGCCTGAGCAAAAAATAAAATTCGAGAAGTTTGTAAAAGAGCGTGAGGAAAGAATGAAGAACTGGCAGGGCAGGCAAAACGGGGGTAGTGGTCCGGGCCAAAATCGACAATAAATTAGCGGAGCCGTTCCTGATTCAGGAATGGCTTTTTTTTACTTCTCCCAGAAGAGCCTGATTAACTCTTCTGCTTCATTCATATCCGTATACTTTCCAAGATCCATCCACAGCGACTCCTGGTCGTAAAACGCCAGTATTTTTTCACTGGCAGAGAGGCGCAGGTACAGGTCGATAATTGAGAATTTTCCCGATTCCACAATCAGCGAAAGCAATTCCGGCCGGATCACGTGAATACCGCTGAATGCCATTGGAACAGCTGATGTAACCGCTTTAGGCCGGCTCACCTTTTGTTCTCCGGTAGTTGTATTTTTCCACCCCGAGAGCCGGTTTTCCTGATCAAACAGCAAGTAGCGTGATGTTTTCCGCCTGCGTACCACTAAACTTGCCAGGGCACCCGACTCCCTGTGAAAGGCGATCAGTCGATTGAGATCCAGGTTGGTCAGAATATCCACGTTGATCAGCAGGATCGGTCCATCACCATAAAGGAACCGCTTTGCCCTCAGAACTCCGCCACCCGTGTCGAGTAACAAATCACTTTCATCCGAAACATGGATTGAAAGACCAAAATCATGATGTTGCTCCAGAAAGTCTCTGATTTGCTGTGCATAATGGTGGACATTTATGGTAATGTCGCTGACACCGTAACTCTTCAGATAACCAATGCTCCTTTCGAGAAGGGTTTTTCCACCCAACTCGACCAGTGCCTTGGGTTTCCTGTCGGTTAACGGCTTTAACCGTGTACCAAGTCCCGCTGCAAAAATCATTGCTTTCATCTCTTAGCTTTTAGCCTTTAGCTTTTAGTTGTTGGCGGCTGGCCGCCAACCGCCAGTAGCCAGTTTTATTTCATTTTCTTTTGAAGGTCAATCATTTTGATGGCAGTGACTGCGGCCTCGTCGCCTTTATTTCCAAGACGGCCTCCGGCCCTGTCCAGCGCCTGTTGCTCATTATCAGTTGTCAGTACCCCAAATATGAAGGGCTTGTTATACTTGAGATTCAAATCGATTGTTCCCTGGGTCACCCCCTGGCATATGAAATCGAAATGACGGGTTTCTCCCTGAATGACACAGCCGATCAGGATGACCGCATCTACATCAGTGTACTCGGCCATAAACTGTCCGCCTGCGGGCAGTTCAAAAGTTCCCGGGACGTGTTTCACAATGATGTCCGATTCCAAAGCCCCATGCCTGACAAGCGTGCTTACAGCTCCCTGGGCCAGTGCGTTGGTTACTGCCGCATTCCATTCGGCCACGACAATCCCGAAATGCATTCCCCGGGCTAATGGGACCGAATTCATGTCGTATACGGATAAATTTTGTGTTGCCATTTGTCAAAATTTCTTTAAAAATAAAAAATCCCCTGATTTGAGGGGATTTTGAATATGATTTGATTCGATTTTATTTTTGCTGAAGGATTTCCACACGGGCAATATATTTATCGATTGTACGACCTTCACCCGATTCCGGATATTTTTCTTTGATTTGCCGGTAAGCTTTCAATGCATCTTCATACTTGCCGTTCATCTCCAGTAATTTCCCCGCTTTCATCAGGTATACCGGAGTAGTAAATTCGTTTGTATAACCATATGCTTTTTTATATGCACTTAAAGCTTTATCTGTTTCCTTCAGTTCAGCGTAAGCGTCACCTTTTGCTCCGGCGGCGATCGGTGCCAAAAGAAGATCTTCGGTTTCAAAGTCGTCCAGATAATCAAGCGCTTCTTTATACTGCCCCAGGTGCAGGTAGGAAATTCCAATGTAATAGTTTGCCAGATTGGCTGCTTTCGTACTGCCATAGTCATCGACAATGTCCAAAAACCCAAGATAATTGCCATCTCCGTTAATAGCCAGATTGAACGAATCTTTCTCAAAGTATTGCTCCGCCATAAACATTTGTTCCGAAGCATCCTTTTCTCTTGGCTGAACATACAATGCTTTAAAAGCAAGGTATCCTCCGACAACAACCACAAGCGCTCCGATAATGACGGTCAGGATCTTTTGATTTTTTTCGACGAAATGCTCTGTTCGTGTCAATGCACTTTCAACTTCAGACAAACTGTCTTCTTTTTTTGGGTCTTTATCTTTTGCCATTTTAAATGATGTTATTCAAAAATTTGTGACGCAAAAATAGAGTTTTTTACCAAATGAAAACTACAAATGCTTCATAAAATTAAATATTACTCAACATATGAGTAGCGGGTCGCGAGTCGTGACCAACGTACTCGCTGCTCATGACTCACGACTAATGACTTTTTTATTAGCTTTGTCTTTGTAAAGAATCAATTCATGTATCTTGAAAGTTTGTCCCTTGTGAATTTTAAGAATCTGGAAGAAGTTGATATTCAATTTTCTCCTGATCTGAACTGTTTCATAGGGAACAATGGGGCCGGCAAAACCAACCTGATGGATGCGATTTATTACCTGTCGTTTTGTAAAAGCTTTCTTAATCCGATCGATCAAATGAATATCCGTCACCAGGAAGATTTTTTTGTCATCCAGGGAAGATACCAGCGAAACGACCAGAATGAAGACATTTACTGCGGTTTGAGTGGAGGACAGAAAAAGCATTTCAAGAGGAACAAAAAAGAGTACAAAAGGCTGTCGGAGCATATCGGACTGCTTCCTTTGGTGATTATAACGCCTTCGGATATTGAACTGATCATGGGTGGAAGTGAGGAAAGGCGTAAATTCCTTGATACGTTGATTTCTCAATACGATCACGTTTATCTGGATTATCTGATCCGTTATAACCGGGCGTTGATGCAACGGAACAAGCTGTTAAAGCAATTTGCAGGCGAGCAATTTTTCCGCAAAGATCTGCTTGAAATATGGGACGATCAATTGGTGCGGTTCGGTCTATTGATCCATGAAAAAAGAGTGGAATATATTCAGCGGCTTCAGCCGGTATTTCAATTCTATTATGAATTGATCTCCGGAGGAAATGAAAAGATCGGTCTTATCTACCAGTCACAATTGGATGAGAATGATTTTCAGCTGCTGATGACTGAAAATCAGCAAAAAGATTGCATGCTGCAATTTACCTCTGCAGGTATCCACAAAGACGATATCATCTTTAACCTGGGCGAATATCCCATAAAAAAGCTGGGGTCGGAAGGACAGAAGAAGACTTATTTGGTCGCCCTGAAGCTGGCTCAGTTCGATTTTATAAAGAAAATGTCTGGTTTGACTCCTATTTTACTGCTTGACGATATTTTTGACAAACTGGATAAACACCGGGTGGAACAGATTGTCAGGCTGGTTGCTGATGACCATTTTGGTCAGATATTTATTACCGATACGAATCGGGAACATCTGGATCAGATCATTCACGAAATATCGGCCGGCTCAAAAATTTTCATGGTTGATCAAGGAACCATAAAAGAAACAGACGATGAGAAAAAGTAATACTGAAAAATTAGGCGATCTGATCCGTGGTTATGTTGAAGATAATCACCTGGAGAACAAACTTAAAGAAGTTGACATCATCTCATCTTGGGAAGGACTCTTGGGGAAAACTGTTGCCGGTTACACCCAGGGACTCCGGATTACTAACGGGACATTATTTGTAAAAATCAGCTCACCGGTTGTGCGTAACGAGTTGCTGATGATGAAAGAAGAAATCCGCAAACGTCTCAATGAAAAAGGAGGAAAGGAGATTATCAGACAAATCGTCTTTAGATAAGAAGCTGTTAGCTGTGAGTAGTGAGTATATGAGTAATAAGAGTGGAGAGCATGCTCCATACTCTTGCAAAAAAAACAGGAATCTCGTTATTGAGATCCCTGTTAATGCATTTTTCACTATGCTTTGTACTTCATGCGCGCTCTCAAACTCTGGCTACTTTTGAGAAGAAAAAATCTGATTCAATAATGGCATTTTCGTCACTGTCTGAGCCGTGAACTGCGTTTTTACTCTTCGATTCAGCAAATAATTTGCGAACCGTGCCTTCCGCAGCCTCGTTCGGGTCTGTTGCCCCGATTAATTTTCTGAAATCCTCAACAGCGTTGTCTTTAACCAGGATGGCAGCAACGACAGGACCAGAGCTCATGAATTCAGTCAGTTCATCATAAAATGGTCTTTCTTTGTGTACTTCATAAAACGCACAAGCTTGCTCCCTGGTTAATCGGATCATTTGTAGTGCCTTGATGGTAAATCCTGCTTCATTGATCTTTTGCAAAACAGCACCTGTAAGATTCCTTTTTACAGCATCCGGTTTGATAATGGTAAATGTTTGTTTACCAGTCATAATTCTTAATTTTAAGTGATTAATGAGTGGCTGCGAAATTAAAAAATAAATCATCAATTCAGGTTTGGGGAGCCATTATTTTTATATTTGCAGCATATACTAAAATTGATAATTTTGAAACCACTTGATTTAGAGATAATTAATTCTTTTAAGGAACGATTGGTACAGGTTGAATCAACGATTGCGATTATCCCTCATATCAATGCCGACGGTGACGCGATTGGTTCCGTATTGGGTCTGGCCGGTATATTGAAAAACGCCGGCAAGAAGGTAGTGGTGTTGTCACCTAATCATTATCCAAGTTTCTACAAATGGATAGCAGGAAGTGAACAAATTCTGATTTATACGCAATCGAAGAAAAAGGTAGAGCAGGCCATGGCTGAAGCCGGAATGCTGGTCTGTCTGGACTTTAATCAATTGTCGAGGGCGGGTGAAATGAAAGATATGGTTGAACGCTTCTCTGGTCCCGGCATCGTCATTGATCATCATCCCTATCCACAGCCGTTTACAGAGCTGATGATTTCACATCCTGAATCTTCGTCGACTGCTGAACTTGTTTTCCATGTGGTAAAAGCAATGGGGTACCAACGGTATATGGATAAAAGTACTGCCGAGGCTATTTATTGCGGTATCATGACCGATACCGGTTCATTTGATTACAACATTTCTGATCCGCAGACGTTTCAAACCGTGAGTGAATTGCTGACATACGGAATTGATCCGGAAGCCATTCATGGCAAGGTATTCGACAATTATTCGGCCGACCGGATGCGGTTACTGGGATACTGCCTCAGCGAATGCATGGAAGTGTACCCGGAATACCACACCTCGATGATGTATCTTTCAAAAGAAGTTCAGCAAAAATACAACTTCCTGTCCGGCGACAATGAAGGCTTTGTGAATTACCCCCTGTCGATCAAAGGAATTCATTTCAGTGCCCTTTTCACGGAAAAAGAGGATCACGTGAAGGTTTCTTTCCGTTCAAAAGGCGAATTTCCCGTGAACGATTTTGCGGTTAAGAACTTTAACGGCGGTGGTCACAGAAATGCTTCAGGCGGAGAGATCTACGCACCATTCGATGAGGTTTTAAACCGGTTCAGGGAGCTTCTTCCTGAATACCGGACGATATTAAAGAATACGAGGATCTGATGGTACGGGAGCAGGACGCTTTGCTCTGGCTTCCGTACCGATCGATTGTCTTTGATTATGCAGCGTACCGAACTTATAAAGAAAATGCTTCCGGGATTTATTCCCTTATTTGTCTTCATTGCTATTGATGAGATTTGGGGTACTAAAGCCGGATTAATAGCTGCCCTGGTGACAGGGACTGCTGAATTGCTTTGGACCCTGATCCGCGAAAAAAGATTCGACCGGTTTGTGCTTTTCGACACGTTGTTGTTGCTTGCTTTGGGCGGAGTTTCACTGCTGCTGGATAATGATATTTTTTTTAAACTGAAGCCCGGTTTGGTGGAACTGATTCTTTGCGCGGTGCTGGCTCTGTCGGTCTTTTCGAAAGTGAACGTCGTAGCTCTGATGAGTAAACGTTTTATGAAAGAAGTTGAATTGTCGGAAGAACAAAATCATAAGATACGCGAGAGTCTCCGGATCATGTTTTTTATATTCTTTGGACATACTCTTCTTGTTTTCTATGCCGTGTTTTATTTATCGGACGGCGCATGGGCTTTTATAAGCGGTGGTCTTTTCTATATTCTGTTTGGTTTTGTTTTTATTTTAGAGATGTGCCGTCAGCGAAGGGCCGCAAAAAAGCTTCTTTCCGAAGAACAGTTACCCGTTGTGGATGAATCGGGTAAAGTGACCGGCAAAGCGCCGCGTTCGCTTTGTCACAATGGACAAAAGCTGCTTCATCCGGTTGTTCATCTCCATGTGATAAATAAAAACGACGGTATTTATCTGCAAAAGCGTCCTGCCGGCAAGCTTATTCAGCCTGGTAAATGGGACACCGCTGCGGGCGGGCATATCGCCTTTGGGGAGGATGTAAAAATGGCTCTGAAACGTGAAGCCTGGGAAGAAATCGGATTGAAGGATTTTTCGGCCCGTCTTGTAAAGGAATATATCTGGGAAAGCGAGATTGAAAAAGAACTGGTTTATCTATTCATTACCCATGATTTTCAAACTATTCATTTGCATTCAGATGAAGTTGAGGAGGGTAGATTCTGGACATTGAACCAAATCAGAAAAAATCTGGGACAAGATATTTTCACTCCCAATTTCGAACACGAATTTAAGCTGCTGCATAAAATGTGACAAGATCGCAAGGACACGAGGTTGCAGAATGGCAAGCTAAGGCTTTTTTACTTTCTCCCGGTTTCCATTGTTCAATCATCCTTTTCCCAACACAAATATCGTCGGTCTTTTATGAATCTCCGGTTTATTCTTTTTCCATTCGCTTACCGGCAGCGTTTTTATAAATTCTGCTTCGAGGGTGATATCGCAGGCAATGCAAAGCCTGGTTCGCGGCTGACAGTTAGTTAGCAAATCATCGAGCAACTGCGAATTGCGGTAGGGCGCTTCAATAAACAGCTGGCTCTGGTTTTCTGAGTAGATTCGCTTTTCCAGAAATTGAATGTACCTGGCTTTTTCGTCTTTTTTGATTGGTAAATAACCGTTGAAAGCAAAGTTTTGTCCATTCATTCCTGAGGCCATCATGGCCAGAAGGATCGAAGAAGGTCCCACCAGAGGAACCACGCGAATATCCTTTTCGTGCGCTATTCGTACCACATCTGCTCCGGGATCAGCCACTCCGGGACAACCCGCTTCGGACATCACTCCGACCGAATAGCCTTGTTCAATGGGGGCAAGGAACGTGTGGATTTGCCCGATATCGGTATGTTCATTCAATTCATAAAAATGAAGCTGATCGATAACAATATCTTTGTCCGTTTTTTTGAGGAAGCGGCGGGCAGTCCGGATATTTTCAACAATAAAATAGGAGATGGAATGAATAATCTCCTTGTGACTGGCAGGGATGACATGATCGGGTTCGCTCTCACCCAAGGTTACCGGTATCAGATAAAGATTAGCCATGAATGTAAATTTCTTCAAAAATAATTAATTTAACCTGTCAGGACTAAAAATTCTTTTTTTCGTAGTTTTGCGGGATTGCATGGACGAAACAAGTAAAATACAATTAGAGTTTCTGGGCACCGGTACCTCACAGGGAGTTCCTGTAGTCGCTTGCGACTGCCCGGTGTGCCTTTCATTCAATCAAAAGGATAAGCGTCTGCGGGCTTCTGTATTGATCGAGGTGAACGGACTAAAGCTGGCAGTAGATGCGGGACCCGATTTCAGGCAGCAGATGCTTCGGGTGGGATTGCGAAAGCTGGATGCCATTTTACTTACCCATGAACATACTGACCATATTTTCGGGCTTGATGATATTCGTGCTTTTAATTGGGTACAGCATCATCCAATGGATATCTACGCAGAATCGCGGGTACAGGAATCGATCAGGCGGATCTTTAATTATGTGTTTTCAAAATCCCAGTACCCGGGGATTCCCCAGATGAACCTCCACCTGATCGATGATTCAATGTTTTTTATCGATTCGGTTCCGGTAATCCCGGTCCGCGGTTACCATCATAAACTGCCTGTTTACGGCTTCCGAATTGGTAACATGGCTTACCTGACGGATATAAAAACCATTGAGAATCATGAAAAGGAAAAACTGGCGAATTTGGATGTACTGATCGTCAATGCATTGCGTATTGAAAAGCATGTGTCCCATTTTAGCCTGGAAGAGGCTCTTCAGCTGATTAATGAAGTAAAGCCTAAGAAAGCTTTCCTGACACATATCTCTCACCTGATGGGTCTGCATGACGAGGTACAGCGTAATTTGCCGGTCAATGTACTTCTTGCTTATGACGGCCTTCGGTTAACGATCTAAGTTTTAATATACGTCTTTTTTCCTTTTTTCAGCAGGGGTACTGAGGCTGCCAAAGCCAGAATGAGATAGCCGATGCCGGTAATCCCCAGTGCCCTCTGCAAACTGTAGTGGTCTGTAATATATCCCAGTAACGGACCAATGACGGCAAAATTAATTCGAATAAGAAAATCCCGCAACGACAGAATCGTGGCACGCACTTCAGATTGCGTATACTGGTTCAGGTAGTCTTTCAGAATAGGATGAGCCATCCCCCGAAGCAGGTAAAAGGTGAACAGGATACTTATGCCGGTCAGGCTGATCTTCCAGGCGGCAAACAAATAGCCGATACTTAATCCAATAATAATGACAAGCAGTGAATTCCGCTGCCCAAGGAAATTTTCTGCTTTATATGAAAAGATTGAAGAGAAGCCGACCGAGAGGTTGAGCAGTGTCCACATGATTCCGTATAGGGTAACCGGAAGCCCTGCTTCCTGAAAATAAGGCTGAACAAACCAGGCAAAAGTAAGCGAGGCAGTTCCTGTCAAAGAAGAAAGAAATAGCGCCGAACGCATTGCCGGATGCAAAAAAGTTTCATGGATTGTTTTTAAAATAGATCTCAGGTTATGAGCTGTTTCACGGGCATGGAACCTGGGTTCCTGTAAAAAAAAAGCCGCAGGAATCGCTATAGCAGAAACGCCAAACTGAAAATAATAAGGTAAACGCATACTGACGGCCGCCAGTATGCCTCCGCAGACTCCTGCAAAAGCCTCCGAAAAATTACCGGCCGAGGTAATCTTTCCTTCCTCTTTAATATACTGTTTCTCTTTTCCTGATGCCTTTAACGTATCGTACAACATGGCCGAGTCCGCTCCCGATACAAAACTATGTCCGATGCCCAGCACGACTTCTGCCACGGCAAAAGCCCAGAAACCATAGGAGAAACTGTAGCAGGCAAAACCGGCGGCTCCGAGTATTGCCCCAGACAACAGCGTTGTCTTCCTTCCCCAGACATCAGCTATATATCCTGAAGGTACCTCCATGACCACGATCGCGATAGAATAAATTGATTTCAGCCAGAAAATATCCTGCATGCTTAGACCATTATCCTGGTAAAAGAGCACCACTACCGGCATAACCAGATTAAACCATTTTGAAAACTTGATCAGGTAGAGGCTGACAATATTGGTTCGTGTACTTGAATGCATGACGCTGTAAAAATAAGAAATTACGTCTATTCAGAGTATCCGGAAAATAGTTCCTAAAACAAAGGGATTGGATAATTTATTATCACTTTATAAGATTTCTGAAATAAAATGTAGCAGCATGAAAGATTATTTCTACTTTTGGCGGCAAATTAGTAAAACTTTGCATAAACCAGGCATAGAAGGATAATCTATCGTCAAGGCTTTTTATGCAGCAACTAAAAACCAAATGATAAACAAATGAAACTCTATTTTCCTAAGAATTATAAGTCTTACCTTGACTTGAGAGAGACTGAGCGGGCCATTAAACTGGTGAAGGATATTTTTCAACAGGACTTGTCGTCCGAATTAAAACTAAGCCGGGTTACCGCTCCGCTTTTTGTGATGAAAGGAACCGGTATTAATGATGATCTGAACGGAATTGAACGACCTGTTTCCTTTCCTGTGAAAGAATTGAATGATCAGGTCGCGGAAGTGGTCCATTCGCTTGCCAAGTGGAAACGGATGACGTTAGCCGATCTTGAATTCAGTCCCGGATACGGATTATATACAGATATGAATGCCATTCGCCCTGACGAAGAACTGGATAATATCCATTCGCTTTATGTGGATCAGTGGGACTGGGAGCGGGTTATCACTGATGAAGACCGAAATCTGAAATTTCTGAAAAAGATCGTCAAAAAGATCTATACCGTACTGCTTCGGACAGAGTTTTATGTTTATGAACATTATCCGAAGATTAAGCCGATCCTGCCCGAAGAGATCACCTTTATTCATACCGAAGAACTGGCAGAACGGTATCCCAATCTGACTCCCAAAGAACGGGAAAATGCAATTGCCAAAGAATTTGGAGCCGTCTTTATCATTGGTATCGGCGGACAGCTTCCAAACGGTGAAATCCATGATGGACGTGCTCCTGATTATGATGACTGGACCACGGAAACAGTGAACGGATACAGAGGTCTGAATGGCGATATTCTGATCTGGAATCCGGTACTGGAGAGTTCATTTGAAATCTCGTCGATGGGGATTCGTGTTGACAAGGATACTCTGTTAAAACAACTAAAGCTGTCCAATACGGAGGCCCGTAAGGAATTGTACTGGCATAAACGACTGTTACAAGGAGAGCTTCCTCTTTCGATAGGCGGAGGAATTGGTCAATCGCGCATCTGCATGTATTTTTTAAGAAAAGCCCATATTGGCGAAATCCAGTCAAGTATCTGGCCTGAGGAAATGTATGAGCAGTGTCGTGCGCACAACATTCATCTGGTATAACGGCATAAGGGAATCAACTAAAAAATTAGTGATTGCCAGCGATTGCATTTTTTGATATTTTTATATCTTTGCAACCGCTTTAAGGATGCCTCGGTAGCTCAGTTGGATAGAGCAACAGCCTTCTAAGCTGTGGGTCATGGGTTCGAATCCCGTCCGGGGTACAAATTGCAAAGACAAAACCCGCTGATTATAAATAGATTCAGCGGGTTTTTGATTTTTATATCGGACAATATTTCGGACAACTTTAGAAAATAAAAAACCGGAAGCCCCTGCCCCCGGTTAAAGCTTTAAATTAAGGATAGATCTCAATTAAAGTGCCTAACTAAGATAATTTTTTCTGTAAAAAGAAATTGTGTTTTTTAACATACTACTTCGTTTTTCCGAAAAGCGTTATCAAAAGAAGACTCTCCGGTTTAACGGATCTTCCCTGCCGGCTTTTCATAGAATTGAATATCCACGTTACCAAGAATACTTAAAATGTATCATGTGTTGACAAACATGTCTCCCAGGTTATCTCAACTTATTGGACAGCTTACGGTAATACTCTATTTCAATATCATTGATTGAACTATCTCCGGTTATGACTGAGGCAAACATGAAAATAAAGTATTTTGCTTTGACCAATGAACGGCCTGTCAACAGATCTGTCAAATTATTTCCAGTTTTGTAAACCCGTTGTAAAAGTTGCCACTTACGAAGATCGTTTGAAGCAAAAACATAGAACCCGGAATAATATGTTTCAGGTACGTGCAACTCGCACCGTTGAATGATTCTGTCAATAATTTTATAATCATCCTGCCCGGATAATTTACATGGACGGGTCACTAACAGAACTGTAAAATTGTTGACAAAACTTTCCTGTGAAATTGAAAATATACCCTCTGAGCCGGTTTTATTGCATACCGCTTTCAAATCGGGATAAGAATTAACGAATAGTTTAAAGGCATTTGAAAATTTATACCAATACCCTGACTGTAAGTTGTATACGTAAGAATAATTGTACAAATTATTCGTAACCACAATTTCCTCGTTAGCCTTGTCAAAACCGATCCTGGCACCCGTTAAATACTGCTCAATTGACACATTTGACAAATAGTTTACAAGCTGTACAAGCCGGTTGTTGTTTATCTTCTTTAAAAAGTCTGTATTTGCCTTTATTTCTGCGTTAACCGGACCTGTTGACACTTCTGTCAAATCTTTGACATTACGCCCGGAAATCAGGTATAATCCTTTCTCCGTAGCATAAGTTACTCCTACTGATAAGGGGACAATCTGATCCCTATTCAAAACTACTTCACCGTTTAACGGCTGGATTGAAGCAAACAGAACATCTCCTGATCCCTGGAACATCGTCCAAATTCCCTTGCTGGTGAAAACAGATAGCGGGTATTCTCCAAACTGCCCCTGGGAAAGCGGTTCGGTATTGGCGGCTATCCCCAGGATCTTACCCGTCCCTACCTGGTAACTGTTTTCAGCAGGGAAATAAAGCGGGTTCTGAAGTTCTGAGGCCTGGACCCGGTTTGAATCAATCAAGTCTTCTTGTGCTGTTATAGTAGTCACACGATCTTCCATCTCAGACAATACTAATTCTGCAACAATGTACCTTCGTGCCGTTTGAGGATTAACTGTATGTACTTCTCCGGAGGTCGATGATTCTACATTGATTGTTATATTTTCACAGTAATAAGCGTAGTTATCATTTTTACTTGCTTTGAGATTGAATTTACTCACCTCGATCC
>JBDKTZ010000570.1:0-7390 GCA_039679975.1 Prolixibacteraceae bacterium | reverse complement strand
GTAAGAATTATTATAACCGCCCGGGCAGGCAGAAAACCGCCGATAATTATTTCGCTACCCTATCTCTTTTTAATTCTTTACAAACGTCAATACCACACCTCCCGTTAAAAGCTGCCGCGTAGACACCAGAGACAAATTTCTGGCGGATATTCCTTGCCGGAACAGCGACCGCCCGCTACCCAGGATAACCGGAGCGATCCCAATACGATATTCATCAAAAAGATCATCATTGATAAATGTTTCTGAAAGGCCGGCGCTTCCAAATACATACATGTCCTTGTCGCCTTGTGTCTTCAGTTTGGAAATTTCGGCAGAGGCATTTTCTTTAATCAGGGTTGAATTGTTCCAGTCAGCGGTTTTCAATGTGCCGGAAAAAACGAGTTTCGGAATTTCATTCATCAGGTCGGCAATTTCTCCTTCTGCCTTCGTCCAATAAGCAGCCATTCCTTCGTAGGTGACTCGTCCAAAAACGAGATAATCTGCCGCATATAGCTGTTCAATGCTGAGCTTCTCAAGTTCTTTCCCCCAAACCAGGTTATGAAACGGGAAATCCCAGTTTTCATTTCCTTCAAAATACCCGTCAAGGGTGATGATGTTCCACATAATTAGCTTTCTCATAATTTCTTATTTAAATTTTGTTGTGTCAACCGTAATACCAATACTCAGGAAAACAAAGCTGAAAACACTGGTAACGGTTCTGAGTGCGTGAAACGTGCCCCACTTCTCCCGCAATGCTGTCCAGTTATCAGGAACCGTAACGGCTGTCCAGGTTTTTATCTGGTTATCGATCGGTACCTCAACCATGACGGTGATCAGTAAGGTGATTACCATAAGAAGGAACGAACCGGCAAAAAAAGAAAATGAAGGCCGGACTTTTGTGGTTATCAGCCAAAGCCACAACAGGCTCAATAAGGTGACCGGCATCAGGATCCTCATCGGCCACGCAACGTTGTTGATGATCGTCTTGCCTATGCGGATGAAGTTATCTGCAGGAAATACATCCAAACTTCGGGTGAGCGTAAACCACGTTCCCCAAAATACGCCTGTGACCAACATGACCAAAACCAGGTTTATACAAAACAATACTTGCCGTTTCATTACTCAAAATTTTAATGTCTCATCCGACGCGGTCCTGTTACCATACAAATTTCAGCAACAAGCACATCACTCCTGCTGTGTGTATGCGACAATCTCAACGGCTAAATGCGACACAGGACGAAAAGAAACTAAAAATTATACGGGTGTTACATGACCTAACCGGCTATTGTCCCTTTATAAGAATATCTGATGGCAAGAGCAAAAAGAAGAAAGAAAAGCGCCGTGGTGGTCGTGGTAAGTAGAAACTCAGCCGTAAAGGCCGGCGGATCCGTCTGCGCCATAATATTGATCAGCGACCGGCCTGTCTGACCGCCGGCAGCATCTGCCTGAGCCGCACCGTTAAACACAAAATAGGTGACCCAGTTATTACCCAGATGAATACCAATTGGAAAGTATAATGTCCCTGATTTCAACAGGGCTGTTGCATACAGGAGATGGCCGAGGCCTGTGATGAGCAGTATCATCATTTGCGGGAGATTGCCGGATTCACCCATATTCAGCCAATGCGATACAATAAAGGCCAAGGCGAAGATAACGTTTGCTTTTCGTACCCCGGTTAAATCGACTGTTTTGACAAAGCAAATACCCCTGAACGCGAGTTCTTCAAGAATGACAGTCGGCGCAAGCAACCAAAGTCCGCTGAAAATATACCGAAGGTCGAAACCTTGATTAAAAACCACCGGGTAACCTTTCATCCAGGTGACCGCATACACCAGCGGAATAATAAATAAACCGCCCAAAATCAGTCCCCAGACGCCTATGCAGAGATGCCGCAGGGAAGGGGTCAATCCCAATTCGGACAGGCTTTTACCCTCCCGCTTGAAGGCAAGATGAGTAATGAGCAGGATCACAAAGATCACAATGGTATTTGCAACCTGGGGCTGCAGCCGCAGCAGTCCGTTCAGCACGAATCCGCCCAGAAAGAAAGCGACAAGCACAAAACTAAGGAACAGAAAAACAATTTTAGTGACGGGTTTTGATAAAAAGCTGTTCATACTTTTCAGGAATTTGGTTTAACAAACACACGGTTCTCTGCTTCCATGGAATTTCATCCGAAAATTATCAGGCAACATCCCCGTTTCATTTAAAGGCAAAGAAAGTGAACGACGAGGGGGCCATCAACGAAAATCGACGAACCAGGCTTTGACTGCAACCAAAATCCGTCTGAACAAAACAAAGCGGTTTAGATCGGGAAACTTTAAACGATTAATTTTTCAGTTAAAGAGCGACCGTAAAACAGTTCAGATCCCGAGACGCCTGAACAAGGCTTCCTTGTAATTTGCACCGATGGGGATTCCCGTGTTGCCAATTTCAACCACATTCCCTTTGATCGACTGTATCTTGTCAAGATTGACCATATACGAACGATGAACCCGCATAAATTGCGACACCGGCAGTATTTGTTCAAAGAGTTTAAGGTGCATGCTTGCCATCAGTTTTTTTGATTCCAGGAAAACCAAAGAGAAATCACGCTCGGCCTGAATAAACCTGATATCTGCAAAGCTTACCTTGACCAGACGGAAGTCCTGTTTTATGAAAATATAGTCTGCTTTGGGCAGATTCGCTTGTTCATCACCCTGCTTTTGCGTCAGGCGTTCCTTTATTCGTTCAACCGCTTCACCGAACCGTTCGAAAGTGATTGGCTTCAGCAAATAATCGACTGCATTGAGTTCGAGGCCCTCGGCTGCGTATTTCGGGTAAGCGGTTGTAAAAACCACTAAAGGCGGCCTGCGAAGCGACCGAAGAAACTGGGTGCCGGTAATGACCGGCATTTGAATATCGAGAAAGATGACATCAACCGGGTACTGGTACAAAGCTTCGAAGGTTTCGACGGCATTGCTGCACGACCTGACCAGGGTTAATTGCGGAAGGCGCCCGATGTAACTTTCGAGGATCTCCCTTGCAATGGGTTCATCATCAGTAACTACACAGTTAATCTTCATCGCAGCAACAGGTTTAAATGTACAACATAGGTTCCTGAATCAATATTCTGCTGGTAGTGATAGCCCGGATAATAAAGGTCGAGCCTTTTTTTAAGATTTTCCAGCCCGATCCCGCCGGATTTGTCGCTTTCCCGATTTTCATCGATGGGGTTGTCGATCGAAAAACAGAGCTGTCCGTTCGAAACACTCAGACAGATATTGATGACCGAGCCCGGAACGTCGCGGCTGAACTTAAATGCATTTTCAACTAACGGCACCAGAAGTAATGGCGCAATCTCGTGATCAGGATTGTCAATCTCAGTTTTGAAACGGACCTGAATATGATTTAGCCGTACTTTTTCAAGCTCGATATAATCTTCGAGTAAGGACACTTCTCTGTTTAGCGGCATGGTCTCCTTATTGGAAGCGTATAATATATACCGCAGCAGTTCAGACAGACGCGATACCAGATGCGCCGACCGCTGGTTATCGCCCTTTATGATCAGTCCGTAAATATTATTCAGAGTATTAAAGAGAAAATGCGGATTGACCTGTGACTTCAGGAAATTATACTCAAGCTGAAGATTATCTTTGGCTAACCTGAGTCTCTTGATGTTATTGCGCGAAGCGCTAAGTAAGGCCTTAACCGAAACAGGGATTGCCAGAAAAATCAGAAGCGAGAAGGGTGTCCCCAAACTGATCAGGCGAATAAACGCTATATTAGTCACATCGGTCGACAGCAGCCGGAAATAGCCCGTTCCCGAACGCTTAAGAACCTCCATGCAATCCGGACATCCCGTAAGTAGTTGTTTTTCTGCAAAGGCATCAACGAAGGTGTAAAAAACGATGACCGCCACGATCAAGGCTCCTGCAGTTGCATACTTTCTTCTTAGCAGAAACTTTGGCCAGATCCAGTATACCGAAGCGTAAAAGACCGCCGCACTCAAAAGGGTTCCCCACAGGCTGAGCAGGATCACCTGTTGAAGGGGAAAGCCTGAATAAACATTGAAGCCGATCCGGATCAGGTACGACCTGAGGATGAACAGGCCAAGCCAGAAGAGCACATGCAGGCTCACCCGAAAGAGCTTTGAAGGAAATAGTACGCTCAATTTAACTTTCTTCATTATGAACAAAGTTAAACTCCCGAGGCAGACTGTGCAAATAAAGCCGATAAATACCGATCTCCTGCAGATCAAATGTCGATTGCCGGCAACAAGGGTTGGTACTTTGTCATCCATGACAGTTTTATGCTGCAACCAGGACTTAGGCCTTTTGCAGACTTTTCCCTGTCTCTTATCTGAAGACAAAGTCAAATATTCAATTCTCAGGGGCTAAAAAAGGTAAGCCCGACAAGCTCCTGGTTTCACATGAGCAGTTTTTCGGATGGTGATCTCGCTTTTCTCGGTCCAAATTGTAAATAAATCCCCTTATCAGTACAAAAATGACATCCTGCGAACAGCAATAAAGGGTTGCAATTGACTTAATCAGCCATCAGAATGAATGAACAAGAAGTTTCCTGATGAGTTATAACAGGCAATTTGCGCTTGCCTGTTATAACTAAAATAATATCAATTACTTAAACACATCAAGAGAACGCCTCTTTAAAAATTTAGCTTTATGGTCTCAATTGCATGATGCCCAACTTTGAAAACAAGATCATTCCCTTCACCTGGTATTGATTTCCCCTCTTCTTCGATCATATTGGTCACTGCCGCGTTCTTAAAAGGCTTGAATAAAGAAATCCGGGCTTCCGAATCCCGGCCTTCCGCATCGTAACAACGCAGCACGACCTGATTGTCGTCGTCACTTTTCTTGATCGTACTGATCATCAGGTTCTGATTTTCCAGCGATACAAAACTCATTGACTCAGGCATCGATGCTTCCGGTCCGGTTGAAGTGACCGTGACAGCCTTTAATGGCTGATTCGATTGGGTACCGGGACGATAACCATTCTTCCAGTCTCCCTGGTGGGAATAAAGGGAGAATGTATAGGTGTGGTCACCTGGTTGCAGGTAATAATTTCCTTCCCAGTGACAACTTTTTCGACTGGCCAGCAATACAGGCTGCAGAACGGCATAACCGGCAGGATTTGTTGTCGGGTCAATCCAGTCGAAAACAGCTACATCAGAACTGACGGTAAGGCCGGTTTTTCCGTCAGATACTGAAAACCAATCCTGTACTTCACGGGGATGAACCTCTGAGCAGGGGGTATCATAGATTTGAGACGGTTTTGAAAATCCTGCCGATCCGGCAATTTCATCCAGTCCTACGCGGACAACTCCCATAGGGACCTCGTAGGCAATAGACGACTTTGTCTGATTGACAGGGAAAGCAAGGCGGAATTCCCGGTAACGCTCCCCGTCAAAGCCTTTTAAGTTCACTTTGACATCAATCCGCTTAATGGTTTTGTAAAGGATGATTTGCTGTTCAACGGTTACATGACTAATTTCCCTGGTAAACTGGTAAACGTCGCGAACCGGTCCGTTCGATATCAGCGACCAGGGCTGGTTATAATCGCTAATTTTTTCAAATCCTTCCATGGTTGGCTGCTGAACTTCGGTAAATTCTCCGGCACCATTCCCTTTCGATTGCATGGTAAACAATTCGGCACCCAAAAATTTATCCGTTTTCAATAATTCAATTGATAACTCCTTGTCAAATAAAGATTTAATACCTCCGTTTCCAAAAATAACTTTATAAAACTGATTTTCGCAGATGGTATTGTCAATCTGAAAGGTATCGGAGAATTCTGCAGGCTGTCCTTTTTCCAGATAGAAAGTCTTATATCCCAGGGAAGGTACCTTCTCTGCCACAAACAAGAAGGAGATCACCTCATCTCTGTTTCCTTTGATCTCATGGTCATTGATCAGCTGATAGGGTATCTCAGTTCCATTCTGATCAACGAGCCGGAACGAGTTTTCGTCGTTTCCTTCCACGTCGAGTATAAATTTGACCAAATCGGTGCGTTCCCACGACAGTGTATTAAACACGACTACCGGAATTGACTCACCGGAAAACCGGATCCGTGATGCGATATTTTGCATGGACGTATGAACAATCCCGGAAGCAATGTTCTTCGCTTTCTCAAAAGCGGTCCTGAAAGTACGGTCGGTCTTGTCGCCGTGTTTGCCGCCCCATCCATGATCGGGATAGATCGCGTGTTCCCAGGCCGTAGTGAATGCAGACTGCGGATAATCAGAGAACGAACCTGTCTGAAGGGCATCAAAGGTAGCCAGTTTTTCGGCATCAATGAGCAGGCGTAACCCTTCTCGGGAAGCTTTCAGTGCCTTCTGATGCGAAGGACCATGGATGTATAGCCAGACGTCCGGACGCTCTCCCATAATTTTATCGAAATTGGGTTTTCCTTTCGTAACCGCATCCATCCATTCTGTCGCTGTAGAATATTTAATTGAGGGCCTTTTTAAAGAGGCAGCCTTCAAATTCCAATCATTGAAAAAGGCATCATAATCAGGAGGCGTGGCAAAGTCGTGTGAATAAAGAAACGGCAGTTCCGGCTCAATGCGCCGCTTTTTAAAATAATCGTTCCAGTCGGCCAGCAACGTTGAAAAGGCGTTGGTCAGAGCACCAATATCCTGCCCGGCTTCTCTGACCGGAATACCAGCTTCATCATATTGGCCGGGAGTAAAACAGGTGATATAACTTCCGTCAGGACTGTACCAGCGGTAAATTCCGGGCTGATGCCGGCTGAACTGCATATATGGTATTCCTGACTTAGCCAGGATTTGCGGCATCTGCAACGCTTTTCCGGGAACGTCTTCGTTCCAGTACGTTCTGAAATCGCAACCAGGCAGTGTTTTCTTGAGCCATTTACGCCCCAAATAGGCCTGTCTGATCAACGCTTCACCCGTGTACATCGATTCGTAAGGCTGAATATATGTTGCACCCCACTCCAATCTCCCTTCCCTTGTATATTTCAGGATTTCATCCAGCGCGTCAGGATGCCTGTCCAGATACTCCCGCAGGCAAAGCGCATCTTCAACGGAAAAACGGAATCCGGGATTGCTCCTCAATCGCTCCAGCACGGGCGTGATCAGCCTGACATCACGGAATTCAATACATTTCCCAATACTGTCCATCCAGGCGATATCCTGATGGGATGAAGAAAAGATGCTTATCATGCCCCCTTTGAAATAGGAGTAATCTGCCTTTGCCGCTTTAGCTTCTGCCACTTTGGTTTGCGCGGCCACATCAACGGAACCGCCTAATACCGCAAGGCTTGCGGTCAAGACGGCACAATGTTTAAAAAATGTTGAATTGAGTGTTTTCATTGGTTTAATTTTTCAATCAGCTAATTCATCTTTACGTATTACAAAAAAGGAAACGCCAAGTATATAGATCATGCAGACCAC
>JBDKTZ010000122.1:0-4121 GCA_039679975.1 Prolixibacteraceae bacterium | reverse complement strand
CGCACGGAACAGGAAGGCCTTCTTTTATCCACCGGAGCAAGCTGCCATACAATATTGCTGAATTTGAGCGTGTAGCGGCTACCAAAATCGTGAATGGCAAAAAGGTACCAATGACCAATTTTTCTTATCTTCAGATGTACTACAACGAAGATGAAGGCTTTACAGGGCTGTTTACACATTACGAGAAGGTTGGCGGAAGGGTGATTGCCTGGATGACCAGTAAAGATGGGATCGAATGGTCAGAGTGGAAAGATTTGTCGGTTCTTGGTCAGGGCCAATATCAGAGTAGCGGGAACCGGGGGAAAACGATCGGTTCTTCATTTAACTATCATCCAAACCGCCCGGTAAGAGGAGGACTGGATTTCCGGACCAACTTGTATTATATGGAAACAAGAGATTTCGGGAAGACCTGGCAGACTGTTGAGGGAATACCACTTGAGACCCCGCTTAAGGAAGTTTCGAATAAGGCGTTGGTCCATGATTATGATTCGGAAGAACACAATGTATACATCTGTGATGTGAACTATGACAAAAAGGGAAGGCCGGTCATTCTGTATATCACGACCAAAGGTCCTATGCCTGGTCCGGAAGATGGCCCGAGAAGCTGGCATACAGCGTGGTGGAACGGAGAGAAGTGGGAAATCAATGATTTTACACCGGCAGGAAATGCCTATGATATGGGATCGATCTATACGGAGAAGAACAACTTTTGGCGAGTGATTGCACCTACAGCAACCGGTCCGCAGGATTATAATACCGGAGGTGAAATGGAAATGTGGATCAGTAAAGACCATGGAAAGAAGTGGACTAAGGTAAAGCAACTAACCGGCAACAGCGAATACAATCATACTTATGCGCGTCGTGCAGTGAATGTACATCCGGGATTTTATGCGTTCTGGGCTGACGGACACGGGCGGCAACCATCAAAGTCGCGCTTGTACTTTTCCGATAAGAAAGGAAATGTTTTCGTATTGCCGGAAACAATGACCGCAGAAACTGAGAAGCCTTTGCAGGTGAAGATCAACTAGTGGGTTATTCCTTTGTTTGGGATAAGCACTCTGGTATGGAAAGGGGAGGAAAACAAAATGGTTCTCTCCTTTCTTATGGCTGAACCGGTTATATTTGATTAATTTAATTGCAATTCATGATCCGGGCTTTCCGTTTGAGAAAGGATCATCTGGATGACCGGATCAGCAGCTTTCAGCAAAATCTTCCTCCTTCATGCATTGACTTAAAAAAATGAATAGCGGGCAAGTGAAGCACTGCTGATGATTTATTCCTGCAATCAGATGAAGTTTGCTCCAATAATTAAAAACTATGAAACAAATATCACTAAACATTTACCTTGTTCTTACTGCATGCTTTATTTTAGTACGTATTTCAGGTATCGGAAATAATTATAAAAGCGAAAGGGAAGCGATCCGGGATGCTTCTTCGTTAGATTGGAGGTTATGGGGATACCGGCCAAATGTATGGAGAATGAATTTCGACTTTAACAAACTCTCCGGAAATTGGGCAGAGATTACAGGAATTCCTGCTACCGTTCCTGGTTCTGTACAAAACGCACTAAAAGAGGCTGCCCTGATACCTGATTGGAACATCGGGTTGAATTACCGATCAATCGAATGGATTGAGAACAGGCATTGGATCTTTGCGGCAAAAATTCCTGATGAATGGGTCATTCCCGGTAAACAAATTATCCTGAATTGTTCCGGATTGGACCATAAGGGTATTCTTTTCATTAATGGGAAGGAGGCCGGAAATTTTAGTAATGCTTTTATCCCTTACTCTTTCACCATCGATTCCCTTTTAAAAGAAAATAATAATACCATGGCGTTCGTTTTCGAATGTCCTCCCGAAAACCTGGCCCAAATAGGATGGACATCAAAAATTACGGACTGGAAACCCCGGTTTTATTATGGCTGGGATTGGGTACCCCGTTTGGTTCAGATCGGCATCTGGGACAAGATAAGTTTTGTAGCTGCTGATGAAGATTCACCTTTAATTGGAGAAGTTCATATCAGTGCCGACGTTGTTGAAAAGACCGGAGATAAAGGGATACTGGGAATAAAACTTGCTTTAAATAACGCTGCTTTAAAGGGAAAGGTTAAAGTTCTGCTTTTCAGGAATGATAAAAAAATTATCAACGAAGAAATTATTAAAGCCGAATCCTTCACTTCCGGAAAAACATGGGACAATCTGAAAGTTGATTTATGGTGGCCTAACGGTGTCGGAGAACAACCGCTATACCGGTTACAACTCACTTTACTGGATGAGGACGGTCATCCGGCTCAACAGGTTAACCGCCGGATTGGTTTTCGCCAAATTCATTGGCTGCCCTGTGAAGGCTCCAGACCCGAGGCAGAGCCCTGGTTATGCCATGTGAATAATCGGCCTGTGTTCCTGCAAGGGATAAACTGGACCCCCATCCGTCCGAATTTTGCAGACTTAAAGGAAGAAGACTATCAAGTTAGACTTCAACAATATAAAAATCTTGGTATCAACACAATAAGGGTATGGGGAGGCGGTTTTCCTGAAAAGGACTGGCTTTATGATTTATGCGATGAATTGGGTATCCTTGTTTGGCAGGATTTCCCGCTGAGTTCATCCGGCTTGGACAACTATCCGCCGGATGGTCCGGCCGAAATCTACACCATGACCCGAATTGTCTCCCATTATGTGACACGACTGCAGCACCACGCCTGCCTGTTATTGTGGTGTGCCGGCAACGAGCTTTACGACAAAGGAGATGTGGCTCCGATTACCGATAAACATCCGTTGATCTATGAAATGAAAAAACGGGTACAACTGCTGGATCCGGCCAGAAAATTTGTGGACGGGACACCCTCTGGTCCAACTATTTACGCTTCGTTAGACAATTTCGGCAGTGGCAACAACTGGGATGTACATGGTCCATGGCAGCTTCCATTTGCCGATAACAAACAGGATATGAATGACGTCAGAAACTTCTGGGAGAAAGGAGACGCCCTGATCCATTCCGAAGTAGGTGCACCCGCTGCTATGTCTGCGGAAATGATAAAAAAATACTGCGCCAATTACAATCCGTTACCCGCAAGTTCGGAAAATCCGATATGGCGAACGGTAAACTGGTGGGTCGAATGGGATCAGTACCTCTCCGCTCATGAAGGAAAGGCACCTGCAACATTGGAAAATTATGTGGATTGGAGTCAAAAACGTCAGCTTGAAGGATTATGTATTGCCCTGAAATCAAGTAAAGACCGATTTCCCCGTTGCGGCGGCTTTATTATCTGGATGGGGCATGACTGTTTTCCCTGCATGATCAATACTTCAATTATTGATTTTGAAGGAAACCCCAAGCCTTCGGCATCGGAACTTAGTAAAATATGGAAAAGCAGTCACCAATAACATAAATTCGTTATCATTAGAATGAAACACACCTGTAAATTACCGGCACCAAATGAATTGAAAAATTACATCTACGCAGGACTGATTTGCCTTAGTCTGACGGGATGCACAACTATTCAGCCGTTTTCTTCGGAAAAAACGATATTCCAGACTTCATCTCCGTGGAAGCCGGTCACTGACGTAAGGTCTGACGTAGCCGTCGTGTATGGAACGGCGTTGCAAGACCTCAAGTCATACGGGATTCCTGATGACAAGCAACTGATGACTTTTGAACAACGCGTTCAGTCGTGGCGGGACCACGGGTATATCACCCATTTCATGACCGGGATTGCCTGGGGTGATTACCAGGACTATTTTACAGGAGATTGGGACGGAAAGCCACATCCGGATGAAGGGCAGGTGTCTGTGAATGGCGATACCATCTGGCATGGACCGATGGTTCCTTATGTCGTTCCTTCCAAAACATTCCTCGGGTATATGAAGGAAAAACATATCAAACGTGCGATTGACGCAGGAATTGATGCCATTTACCTGGAGGAGCCCGAATTTTGGATGTTTGCCGGCTACAGTGAAGCATTCAAGCGCGAATGGCAGGATTATTATCATTTTCCCTGGCGCCCGCAGCATGAATCGCCCGAAAACACCTATTTGTCCAATAAATTGAAATACTACCTGTATTACAGGGCATTGGAAGAGGTCTTTACTTATGCCAAGGAATATGGCAAAAGCAAAGG
>JBDKTZ010000049.1:0-7102 GCA_039679975.1 Prolixibacteraceae bacterium | reverse complement strand
TTTTTATTCCCAAATCCTGTAAAAGTGGTGCACAGGGCCGTGTCCATGGCCGATTTCATAATCTTTTCCATGAAAGATTGCCTGTGTAATATAGTCTTTAGCCCGGCGTACCGCGTCGTTTAGCGGGAGATCATAAGCAAGGAATGATGCCAGTGCTGACGACAGGGTACAGCCGGTGCCATGCGTATTACGGGTAAAGATACGTTTTGACGGAAGTTCCAGAATTTCATTGGTTTCGGCATTGTAGAATACATCGCTCAGATTTTCTTCCATGAAATGTCCGGCTTTCAGTAAAACTGATATTTTTCCGCCGCACGAAAGTCTTTTTGCTATTTCCGGCAGTTCTTTCTGATTACTGATTGTCTCACCGAGCAATATTTCCGCTTCCGGAAGATTGGGAGTAATCACTCTCATTAAGGGGATGAGTTCGTTTTTCAGGCTGTCAATGGCTTCATCCTGCAACAGCTTATCGCCCGAAGTGGCTACCATAACCGGGTCCAGCACCAGGTTCCGGATCGGGTAGCCTGCCAGAGTTTCTTTCACAGAAAGGATCAGTTCAGCTGAATGCAGCATTCCGATCTTGATGGCATCGGCTCCAATGTCGTCCAGTACGGAACGGATCTGTCCTTTTATAAAGTCAACCGGAACAGGGTGAACGCCGTAGACGCCTACTGTATTTTCGTCTACGACAGCCGTGATAGCCGACATTCCAAAACAACCACAGGCCGACATGGTTTTCAGATCGGCCTGTATCCCGGCCCCTCCGCTGGGATCGCTTCCCGCAATTGTTAAAACCCGTTTGTAACGTTTCATTTTTGTGTCCTGAATTTGTTGATGTTTGTTCCCGACATGAACCCTGTTTGCAGACATTTCTTTGCACTCATGAAATCCTCTTTATGCTACTGGTTGAATTACACCGGCCATCGTTCTTTTCTCCAGGCACTATCCCAGAACATCCATTCCATCTTAGAGGCAAGAATAAAGGCTTCATTCATCGACTGCCGCTTCACCTCGGTACACGATTCAGCCACTTCATCACAGATACTGATCGCCAGTTTAACTGCTTCAGCAAATTCTTTTCCTCCATAGGTGTCGATCCATTGCTGATAGGGATTGGCAAAACCTGATTGATTTTCCAGAATATAATCGCCTGCCCGTTTATAAATCCAAAAGCAGGGTAAAACACCGGCAAGGGCGACTTCAAACGGTCTGCTGAATACCAGGCTGTGCAGATAGCCGGTATAAAGAATACAGGTGGGTGAAGCCTCTGCACGATCGTCGTTCGAAACGTTACACAAATAAAACTCGTGCAGAGCCTGTTCTACAGAAATGGTATCTCCTGCAAATTTCAGAAAAGCCTGTTTATACCGTGGTAAGTCTGTTCGCGCAGCGATTCCTGCCAAAATTTTTCCATACTCGGACAGGTAGCAGGCATCCTGTTGCAGGTAAAACAGAAATTTTTCCTTTGGCAGTGTGCCGGTCATTAACTCCCTGATGAAAGGAAGTTCCAGTATTTGGTCGAATACCGGCTCAATGCTCTTCCATGCCTGATTACTCCAGTTCATTTGCGTTTAGTTGTTGTTTAAGTTTTTGTGCCGCTTTCATCGGATCATCGGCCGACATAATGGCCGATACTACTGCGATCCCATTTGCACCGGCCTCTACTATTTGCCGGGCATTCATTTCGTTAATCCCGCCTATGGCTACAGAGGGATGACGGGTAATCGCAGCGGCCTGACTGGTTCCCGTCAGACCAAAAGGCGATTGCGTATCGGTTTTTGTATTGGTAATGAATATGGGGGATATGCCGATATAATCCACATCCAGTTTGTTGGCATGCCTCACCTGTTCCATATTTTCGACCGACAATCCAATGATTTTGTCCTTACCTAATAAATGGCGCGCCAACTCGTAAGGCATATCGTTTTGCCCGATATGCAGTCCGTCGGCATGGGATGCCAAGGCGATGTCAAGACGGTCGTTAATGATAAGCGGTATGCCAAGCGGATGCAATTTTGCTCTGAGGCGCAGGGCCAATTCGACTATTTCCCTTGTGGTGGCTTGCTTTTCACGTAGTTGCACCATCGTAACTCCTCCTTTAACGGATTCATCGACAATCCATTCAAGAGGTCTTCCTTTTGAAAGAGAACGATCGGTAACCAGGTACAAACTTAGATCGAATTTCATTTACGCAGGTTTTAGTTGTCTTGCAATTGTATCGCCATCTAACCGGTACAGAATATCCAGGAAATGAAGTTGCATGGTTCCCGGTCCTTCCGCTTTTTGGGCAGCCAGTTCACCTGTAATCCCCATCGTGGCCATGGCGTGCACGGAAGCTGAAAGCAAATCGGAGTTAACCGCTGCGAATGCTCCGGCCAGCGCAGAGGCGGTACATCCCATTCCGGTAACCCGGGTCATCATTGCTGATCCTTGTTTTACGGTTTCCACATTTCTGCCATCAGTAATATAATCAGTGGAACCGCTGACCACGACGACCGCTCCTGTTTGTTGTGCCAGCTTAACGGCAGAGTTCAGCGCCGAATCAGATGAAGAAATGCTGTCAACCCCTTTGGTCCGGCTGTTGGTTTCAACCAGAGCCCTGATTTCGGAAGCATTTCCGCGAATGATATCCGGAGAACATTCGTTGATCAGGGCCCGACAGGTGTCGGTCCGGTAAGCTGTGGCTCCTGCTCCAACCGGATCCAGGATCACCGGGATGCCTTTCTTTTTGGCCGCTTTTCCAGCCAAAAACATGCCTTTGATCCATTTATTACTCAATGTTCCAATATTGATCACTAATGATGACGCAATTCCTGCCATTTCTGCCACTTCTTCAACCGAGTGGGCCATGACGGGAGAGGCTCCTATTGCCAGTAAGGCATTGGCCGTATTGTTCATTACCACGTAATTGGTGATGTTGTGAATCAATGGTGACCGTTCCCGGATCAGAGAAAGATCGCTTGTTAATAAAGTTGCGTCAATCATGATTCTTCCTGTTTTCAAAAATCTTAAAATAATAAACTGCAGGAAGTATTACCGGAAAGAAGTTTGTTTTACCGTTTCCCTACGCTGTAATTGTACATCTCAGGTTCCGGGGTATCATCTCAGCCTGGTTACTCCAAGCACCCCCAACAGTTTGAAGCAAAGATACTGAAAAATGTTCTTATTTCGCGCAGCATCATCCGGTTAAAATCGCTTTGCACGGATCTTCAGCAGGTAACGATTTTTTAACATGGTCTCCCGTGTTTGCGGATTCAGGAATTTCAAGGTGAGCCGGGACATCCGGTTGTGTTTCATTACCCTGACAGTATCTACTTCCACGTTCATTTCCTCTAATTCCTTTACACCTTCGGGGCCGGTATAAATCCAGTCGTTTACCGGTGGCGATATTCGCTTGAAATCTTCAGAGGTTATGATAAAACGTCCGTAACTTTTTGAATACAAAAGAATTTCCCAATCACGCGCTTCACCGGTGAAAATATGGAGTTTTTCATTGTCTCCTGATTCCCTGTTAAAAATACGGCAAGCCTCGAATGATGATTGATATGTACTTATATGAGGCAAGGCGTTCGTGTTTAGCGTAAACAGAAATATCGAAATCGAGATAAGCAAGTACGTTAATTGTTTAGTCAGGCTGTTTTTCCATGTTAACACGTAAATCAATGAACCCGTCAGCATAATCACGATCATCCAGACCCATAGCTTGTTTTCCGGAAAGATGAACGTGAGAAACAAAAAAGCCGGAAGAATAAGGATCAGTGCAATGAACGCATGAATATACCCCAATACTTTTTGCGTTTTAACCCGATCCTGTTTCTCAAAGAGCAGGACTGCCCACCGGGCGGCCAGAATTGATAAAAAGGGAAGTACCACCATTTCGTAGTGCGGATTTTTGGCTTTTGCCGCGGAACTGATGACCAGGTAGAACAGTAATCCTCCCAGGGTGTAGAATTCATCGCTTTCCGTGAATTTCCATCTTTTTTGAATCTTCTCCCTGATTTGCAGAAACAGTCCGCTGAACGTAAAAACGGTCCAGGGGGCCATCATGTACAGGGTGGTGTGGATATAAAAAAAAGGATCCGTATTATTTCCGGCGTAACTTCCTGTTACACGGCCTGCATTATTTGTCCAAAAAAAGAATCGGATGCCTTCCATGCCGAATTGATCATAAAGGCCCCATAATGCGGGTATCGTTATGAGAAGAATAAGGGGCAGCGCAATTAGCCAGCGATAATTGAAAATTTCCCTGAAATTACGAGTACATATTAAATGTAAACCGACTGCTGATCCGATCACTACGATGGCCACAGGTCCCTTAGCGAGCATCCCCAACCCTGCAAAAATACAACCGAGATAAAACTGAACATTCTTTTTGCGCTTAAAATAGGCAGCATATTGCCATACCGATAAAATCACAGGAACAATAAGCAGGGTATCCGTATGAATATCATTATGAAAGTGGACATACCCGAGCGTAGTAGACAGGAATGCCGCGGCCAGAAGTCCGATATTCCTTCCATAAAAAAGTTCAGCCAATTTGTATGTTCCGTAGAGTCCAAGCAGTGAAATCAGGATGACAGCTGTTTTATATGCAACCACCGAAAGGCCGAAAAAATGAAAAACGAGAGCTGCGATCCAAAATAACAGCGGAGGTTTCTGATCATAGGCGTCCCCTCCGATCGTTAAGTTGATCCAATCGTGATTATCGAGTATTTCTCTTCCAATCTGAGCGTATTTGGCGGCATTGATGATAACAGGGACAAACAGCCCGCATATATTCACCAGTAAGTACAGTAAAATCACCAGCAGAAACCACTTCTCTTTTTTCATCTTCCGGACAGATCTAATAGGAAAACACCTGATTACTGATTTTTAAGCCAATAAAAGTAATCGGTGCGAATTTAATTATTTTTTAAAACACCATTTCTGTTTTCAGCTGGTAAAGAATGAAACGTGCCTGGTGTTTTAATTTTTGATTACTTTTACGCCATTCAAACAAATCATTGATTTAAAAAAATCACAAGCAACGAATAATTAAACAGAATTATGGAGACAAAGAAACTGATTTTATGGATGGAAATTCTAGTAAGTTCAGCACTTTTCGTTTTTATCGTTTATGGTTTATACCTGGGATTTGTTCTGGGGCAGGAACGTTTTTTGATTTATGTTCAGGAAGATGGTATTGTTGAGAATCTCACTGCTTTATTCTTATTCCTGTGCAGCGTAGTCTGTTTGTTCCGGGTGTTTGAATACCGTAAAATGAAGAAAACCTGGTGGGTTTTTACCTATGTGGCATTGACTATTTTATTCTTTTTTGCTGCCGGAGAAGAAATTAGCTGGGGCCAGAGGATCTTTGGCGTTCAAAGCAGCGAATTCTTTCTTGAGCATAATAAGCAGGCAGAAACGAATTTGCATAATATGATTGTGGGGGGAAAAAACCTGAATAGACTCATTTTTGCGGCCCCCATGTTTATTGTTCTGACTATTTATTTCGTCTTTTTGCGATTATTCGTTGCTAAAATTCCGGTTATTTCCGGTCTGGCCGGCCGTTTCAGGGTGCCGCTTCCCAGGAATCAGCATGTGATAGTAATCGTCATTGCAACCCTGGCAATATTATCGCTCCGGATGGTGAAGGTAAGTGAATTGCATGAACTCTCATTTGCCATGGTCTTTTTCATGATCTTTCTGAATCCGCTGTATGTAAGTAATAAATAAGAAAAGCCGGATTTCCGGCTTTTCTTATTTATTCGAATATTACGATTTCTCCTTTTTCATTTGTCGTTATCAGAAGCCGGGCCATGTTCAGAAAGAGCCCGTTTTCCACTACCCCGGGAATTCGGTTGATTTGAACGGCGAGTTCTTCAGGATGTTCGATACGGTCAAAATGACAATCCAGGATATAATTTTTATTGTCGGTGATAAAAAGCTGAGCCTGATCCATGCGGGCACTGACCCTACAGCCCAGTTTTCCGAGCTGACGCCCGGTCACCTGCCATGCAAAAGGAGTGACCTCAACCGGTACGGGATAGGTTCCCAGTGTACCGGAACTTTTTGATGCATCAGCAATGATGATGTAAAAATCGGTCAGAGAGGCGATAATTTTTTCTCTTAACAAGGCTCCGCCTCCGCCTTTGATCACATTTTTGCGGGGGTCAAATTCATCGGCACCGTCAATGGTGATATCGATATGATCCAGGTCTGCGATTTCAACTAAAGGTATGTTTTCTGCAAACGCCAGTTTTTCCGTACTCTTTGATGTCGGGACTCCTTTTATTTGTAATCCGTTCCTGACTAGTTCCCCGATTTTACGGATCGCCCAGTAAGCGGTAGACCCTGTTCCAAGGCCTACGATCATTCCGTCTTTAACGTATTCGGCAGCTTTTTCTCCAATAATTTGTTTTGGGTTCATTTCATTTTAAGTGAGAGATGATCCGGTAAAAATACAACAAGATCGATAAAACTATGGAAAGAAAACGGGGATTAATAAAAAAATCAGTTCCATAATTTGATTAATCCTGCATTTTTGCCCAATAAGGGATCGGTTTGCGGTATAGGAAGCGCCGCGATATTCTGATCTGCCAGAGGACGCTCTCCGGTCAGTCCTTTATTCATGTCCCAACTGCAGCCTTCCGGGTAGGCTCCGACCACTCCAAGACCTGTACTTCTTAAATTTTTATGGCCAACTCCCGCCGGAATGATAATAATGTCGCCGGCAGCGATCTCTACTTTGCTGCCCTGTTCACCGCCGAGATGGACCAGAGCCTTGCCTGAATAAATACCGAGTACTTCGTGTGAAGTGCTATGATAATGGTGAAAAGAATAAATTCCGTTTCTCCATGAATTGGTCCAATTATTTGAAGCAAACCGCTGTTCCAGCCATAAAGCGCCTTCATCATCTTTCCCGGTGAATGCATTCCTGTAAAGCAGCAGTGGAAGTTTACTGTTTGGGATCTTTCCGTCATCTTTAAAGTAGAATTTTTCAGGCTCGGGCGGCTTGATGTTCTCAAAGCCGGAGAATGAAAAATGCAAGGCCGTGACACTCATAAGTGTAATGAATCTTTTCCGTTTCATGCTGCTCATTTGGTTATTTATTATTAACCCG
>JBDKTZ010000353.1:0-2583 GCA_039679975.1 Prolixibacteraceae bacterium | reverse complement strand
ATCGAAACATCCGGCAAAGATATTAATTTGAATAAAAGTAGCAATCCGGTGCAGAACCTTTTTGTACAAGGTTCTGCATTTTTTTATGTTACCGGTAAGCAATTTTAATGATATCTTCAAAATAATCAACGAAATGAACGGTTATCCCTTTTTTCAGGTATTCCGGAAGTTCATTGAAATCTTTTTTATTCTCCCCCGGGAAAATGAGTTCAAAAACCTTTACCCTCCGGGCTGCAATTGTTTTTTCACGCACACCGCCAATAGGCAGCACTCTCCCCGTCAGGGTCAGCTCACCGGTCATAGCCAATCCTTTTTTAATTGCCTTCCCTTTTACCAGTGAATGCAGAGCCAGTGCCATTGTCACTCCGGCAGAGGGACCGTCTTTGGGTGTGGCTCCTGCCGGCACATGGAGGTGTATGAAATGGTTGTCAAAGAAATTTTCTTCCTTTTCCCCGTTTTCCTTTGATACCATGGAACGAATATAGGAGTACGCAATTTCTGAAGATTCCTGCATTACACTGCCTAACTGGCCTGTTTGTTTAAAGCCGCCGCTCTTTCCTTTTATGGCTGAGGCTTCGATATAGAGTGTGGCCCCGCCCATTGCTGTCCAGGCTAACCCAAGTGTTACTCCGGCGATCATTTTCTTGTAAAGTTCTTCCGGGGAGAAAGGCGGCTGTCCTAGGTACTTGATCAGATTTTTCTGACTAATCCTCAAATCCACGGATTCTTTTTCAGCCTGAAGAAGCGTCACCTTTCTCATGATCTTTTTAATCTGGTTTTCAAGGCTTCGTACCCCGGCTTCACGGGCATAGCCATCTATGATTTTCGCCAGCGCCAGATCAGAGATCTGAATTTCACTCGCTTTTAGCCCATGTTCTTTTCGCTGTTTCGGGATTAAATAGCGTTTGGCAATCTCCATTTTTTCTTCGAGGATATAACCTGACAGATTGATGATCTCCATCCGATCGAGCAATGGCCGTGGAATCGTATCCAGTTGATTGGCTGTGGTGACAAAGAGAATGTTGGACAAGTCGAAACGGACATCGAGATAATGATCCAGGAAATCGCGGTTCTGTTCGGGATCAAGTACTTCCAGCAAGGCGGCTGCCGGATCACCCTGATAGCTGATACCAATCTTGTCAATTTCATCGAGCATGATCACCGGATTTGAAACCTCTGTTCTGCTGAGACTTTGGATCAGCTTGCCGGGCATAGCTCCGATATAGGTTCGGCGGTGACCTTTTATTTCTGCTTCATCACGCATCCCGCCAACGGAAAAGCGGTAGAATTTCCGCCCCAGCGCATCTGCGATCGACTTTCCAATTGAAGTTTTTCCGACTCCCGGAGGGCCTACCAGGCAAATTATGGAACCGGATACTTTTCCTCTTTTGGCAATTGTACTGATAAACTCAAGTATCCGTTGTTTCACATCATTAAGTCCGTAATGTTGATCATTTAAAATTTTCCGCGCTTTTGACAAATCGTGATTATCCGGGGAATAGATTCCCCACGGTAAATCCGTTAACCAGGTCAGATAGGTACGCGATACCTGGTACTCGGCAGACGCCGGTTCCAGAGTTTTCAGTTTGTCCAGCTCATTCCGGACCACCCGTGACGCCTCGTCTGACAACTGCAGGCTTTTTACTTTAATTTCTATGTTTTCTATATCGCTGGTTCTGGCGTCTTTTTCCAGTCCAAGCTCCTTTTTGATCACTTTCAATTCTTCCCGAAGAAAGAAATCCCGCTGTTGTTTGGAAATTTTGTCCTCGATCTGCTTTTGAATATCCTGTTGCATTTTACTTACTTCGATCTCTTCCTTTAAGAGGACCAGCAGCTTTTCACTCCTTTCGAACAGGTCGGTCGATTCCAGAATCGCCTGAAGTTTTTGCCCGTCGGCTGTCAAAAATGAAGCGATCATATCCATCAGCAAACCTGGTTTTTCCATTCCAATCTGTGACAGGGCCAAACGCATTTGCTCCTGAAACATGGGATTCAATTTGATGAGCGACTTAACGGAGTTGATCACGGCAAGGGTATAAGCTTTCAATTCATTTGACGGGCCTGCTTTTTCATCGTATTCATATTCAACCTGCCAATGGGGGATCTTGTTGCGAATCAGATCTTTCTTATAGTGAAATCTTGTCAATGCCTGAGCCAGGAAACTGATACTGTTGGCGTTCTGATCCATTATCCGGATAATTTTAAGAAGCGTTCCGGTATGGTATAACTCCGATCCCGATCGATTCTCCGTATCCGTATCTTTCATGAGCGATACGCCAACGAACCCGTTCGAATTTTCAATCGCATAATTGACGGAACTGACTATCTGATTACTAAAAAATGTCAGCGGAAGTGCTAATCCGGGAAAAATCGGTCTGCTTTCAAGGGGAAGTACAATGATATTGTCCGGATAAATCTCTGATACCAACACCAAACCTGAATTCTCGTTTTGATTATTTTCCATTTTTTCTGCTTTTGTGCTTAGGTCAGGACAAAACAAAAGCCATACCCGGAAATAGTACCTCTTGTCAGTTGAAGCTGACATTTGAGCAGTTACCTGAAAAGGACCTGGCAGAAAAAACT
>JBDKTZ010000489.1:0-13301 GCA_039679975.1 Prolixibacteraceae bacterium | reverse complement strand
AAAAAAGATTTGAAACAGGAGAATTCCTCACTGGTTCAGTTTCTCCCGTGGAAAAATTATCGGTCGATCTGAGCATGCTTCCGGCTCCCGCAAAATATACGTTGGAAGTGTCGATGGATCGGTATATCAACACCTGGGATTTCTGGGTTTATCCGGAGTCGGTGCCGTTGATAACGGTAAACGATGTCCTGATGTCGGAAACATTCAATGACGATGTGGAAGCGGCGCTTGAAAAAGGAAAGACAGTTCTGTTGCTGCCCCGGCGGAATCAGCTGAAAGGGAAGCTGGTTCAGTGCTTCGGAACCTTTTACTGGACGGCTTTTGATTTTCATGGAGGGGAGACTTCTGCCTGCGGATTGCTGACCGACCCCGAACACCCCGTCTTTCGTCATTTTCCCACCGATTTTCATGGAAACTGGCAGTGGTGGGAGCTGTTAACCAGGTCTTCACCCATGATCCTGGACGACTTTGAAGCAGAGAGTCCCTGGCCAAAAGATTACAGGCCTCTGATCCAGATGATCCCGTCATGGAAAGTTAACCGTAAACTGGCTGTCCTGGCGGAGGCAAAGGTCGGAAAGGGTAAACTCATGCTCTGCAGCATGGATATTACAAGCGATCTGCAAAGCCGGAGAGTGGCAGCACAATTCCGGTACAGCCTGCTGAAATACCTGCAGTCGGGTGATTTCAATCCCGCAACGGTAATCAGTTATAAATCGTTAAGCGAGCTGTTTACTGTTTAATTGATTAGCTGAAATTCTTTCGCTGCCCGGTCAAACGCCGGCAGTTTTTGGCAATTGCTCCGATGGGTTTTTTGATTCCAGCACGATCAGACCACCGGAGCTATTTTCTTATAGGTTTTCTTTCTACCCGATATTCCTGTCAGTGCCACTTTTTGAGCGACAAGAGGAAATTCACAGCTAAGTTTTAGGTCACGAATCTTCAATTTCTTTTTCTAATCCGGAAAAATTGAAATAAATTGGACGCTCCAATTAATTTCCGGACCCGAATGACAACTCAACCTGGCTTACATGAACAAGTTTTGGTAGACGGATTAAGAGAAGGTAATCTGAAAATTTTTGATTACCTGTTTCACTATTATTACTCCGGTCTGGTGGTTTTTGCTTTCAGATATACCGGGAGCATGCAGGCAGCCGAAGATCTGGTGCAGGACTTCTTCTTTCATTTGTGGCTTAACCGGGAAAAAACAGTGATCAGGCAGTCGCTTAAAAGCTATTTTTTTTCGGCCGTTAAAAATAAAAGTCTCGATTTTTTGAAGCATCAGAAAATTGAGAAAAAGGCCGAAACGAAACTGAAATTCTTTCAGGAGGATCCGGCGGAGGAACAGCAATTTATGGTGGAGTCGGAACTCGAAGAACAGGTGAATAGAGCCCTGGCCAAATTACCGGAAAAGTGCCGGAAGATTTTTATGATGAATCGTTTTGAGGGACTGAAGCCTGATCAGATTGCAGAAATGGAAAATATATCCGTTCGCACGGTGGAAGGACATATCGGCAAAGCGATCAGAATCTTACGGATGGAATTAAAACCTCATTTTCCTGATTTCATGATCATGCTGTTTCTGAGAAATTTGCACTGCCTTTAAAATTTCTCAGAAATAGTTCGGTTTAATGCAGGTATTTTTTTGCCTGAGATCGTCATAGTTTCAGAATGACTAAAAATGGACGATCAAAAACCAATAACGAAAAAGGAAAAAACGCTTTTACGGAAGTATGTTTCCGGGACGGCTTCCGAAAGTGAAGTCCGGGAGTTGCAGCAGCTTGCCGGAATGTCATCCGCTTTGAAACAAAGCCTGCAGGAGTCCGACCAGATCATTGATCAACTGGATGCGCTCAGCCGGATGAAAAAAATGGATACTTCAGCCGCGCTTACGAAATTCAAAATGCGGATCAGCAAATACCCTGTGAAGAACAATTGGCTTTATTACTGGCAACGGGTGGCTGCCGTGTTGTTATTGCCCTTGCTGGTATTCAGTCTGTTTCAGTTTTACTCAAAAGAGACCAGCCGGCCAAAAGATGCCACTGTCCGGCTGGAATACAACGAAATCAAAACCTCTCCGGGACTGCGTTCCACATTCAGTTTGCCCGACGGCACCAAAGTGTGGCTCAACGGCAACACCAAAATCAGATATCCGATTACTTTCTCCGGTGATGTTCGTCTGGTACAACTTGAAGGCGAAGCCTATTTTGAGGTGGCCAGGAATAAGGAGAAACCTTTTATTGTCGACATGGGCGGGTTGCAGGTGCAGGCCATTGGTACAGCCTTTAATTGCATGGCCTACCCGGGTGAAGACAAGATCGAAACGGCTCTTTCGGAAGGGAAGGTCAAAGTGATACGGGTCGTGAAAGGAGAAAACAGGGGCGAGTATTTTCTGGACCCGGGACAGGTCATTTCGTATCACAGCAGTTCCGGTCAATTTCAGTTACACGAGGGCAATCTGGATAAATACCTGGCCTGGCGGTCAGGCAGGTTTATCTTCCGGAATGATCCGATGGAAGTGGTATGCCAAAGACTGGGCAGGTGGTTCAATGCTGAAATCGTCATTAAAGATGAAAGCCTGAAGAGCTATGCGTTTACCGGCACATTCCAGGAGGAAGGATTAAGTGAAATTCTCGACCTGATCAGTTTAACGTCTCCGGTCAGATTTAAGCTTTATGAAAGGAGCGTCAGTGAAGAAAATGAGTACGGACCAACAAAAGTAGAAATTATGAAGAGATAACCCGATGTAAAATAAAAACCGGAGGGTGTTCCACCATCCTCCGGCTAAATTACAAATACGCTCGGCAGAGCATAATTATAACGTAAAATCATTCAAACTTATGAAAAAAAAGTTATTAACGACACGATCGGGAAGTGCAAATTTCCTGGATCGTCAAATCTTTCTGAAAATGAGAGTTAGCTTGTATCTGATGTTTTTGTTCATGATCCAGGTTTCAGCCTCAACCGGATTTAGCCAGGAGGCAAGATTATCGCTGGATCTTAAGAATACGACCGTTAATGGCGCCTTAAATGCCATTGAGCAACAAACGCAGTATTTTTTCCTGTTCAATAATAAGTTGATCGATGTGAACCGAATGGTATCCGTTCACTGTAAAGATGCCGAAATCGGACAGGTTTTGGATGATCTGTTTGAAGGTACCGATGTGGAATACATCATTAAAAACCGGCAGATTATCCTGACGAATCAGGGCGTAGCGGCGCAACAGAACATCAGTGTTTCCGGAAGGGTCACCGGGTCCAACGGCGAGTCGCTCCCGGGAGTTACTGTAGTTATAAGAGGTACTACGCAAGGAGTAATTACTGATACCCAAGGAAGTTACTCATTCAAATCGGTACCTGCTGATGCCGTCCTGATCTTTTCATTTGTCGGCTTAAGAAGCGTGGAAGTTCCGGTAGCAGGAAAAAACCAGCTTGATGTGCAAATGGAAGAGGAATCAATCGGCATTGAAGAAGTGGTTGCCGTGGGATACGGAACGCAGAAAAAGAAGCTGGTCACCGGCGCCACGGCACAGGTAAAAGGTGATGATCTGACCAAACTGAATACGGTCAGCGCTTTAGGGGCCCTGCAAAGTCAGACCGCGGGAGTAAATATTATCCAAAGCAACGGGCAACCGGGCGAAGGATTTAAGGTGACTATCCGTGGGCTTGGCACCATCGGCGACTCGTCTCCGCTGTATGTCATTGACGGTGTTGCCGGGGGCGATATCGACGTGTTGAATCCATCCGACATCGAGTCGGTCGACGTATTGAAAGATGCTGCATCGGCAGCCATTTATGGGGCCAGGGCAGCCAACGGGGTTATTTTGGTGACCACCAAACAGGGCAAACGCGGCAAGACCATGGTTACATACGACAATTACGTTGGCCGGCAGTACATCTCGAAGATGCCCGATCTGCTCAATGCCAGAGAGTATATGGAAATTCAGGACAGGCGGTATATCAATGACGGACATTCTTCAGGATACGATTGGGCAGGAACGTTGCCGGATGATCTCTATGAGTCTGTCGTGGGCGGCAGCTGGGAGGGAACCAACTGGATTAAAGAAGCTTATAAGAAAGGCGCTCCCACGCAAAACCACGCGGTGAATGTGGCCGGGGGCAACGAGCTTTCCGCATTCTCGCTTGGATTCTCGTATACCCAACAGGAAGGTATCCTGGGATGGAATAAAATTGACCCGGTCAATGCCGATTACAATCGCTATACCGCGCGTGTCAATTCAGATCACGTGGTCCTGAAAAAAGGTGCGCGGGAGGTAGTTAAACTCGGCGAGACGCTGAATTTCAGCTATACCCGGAATAACGGCATTCAGCAGGGCGACATCTACTGGAACGATGTTCACAATTACATGGTCGCCAATCCTCTTCTTCCTGTTTATGCCTATGACGAAAACGGAGAGGTTTCGGGATGGTACGACCAGTATGCCAAGGATGAAGAGAAATGGATTTTCGATGTCCGGGAAGCCAATCCGTTGGCCTTATCCGCATTATCTTCACGCGGAAAGAACGAATCGAAACGATTCACGCTTCAAACGAGTGCTTATTTACAAATAGAACCTGTAAAGAATCTGGTGTTTAAATCGCAGTTTGGATTCAAGTTTTCGTCAAGCGCTTATCGCTCTTATACCAGTGTTTACTATTTGTCGACACAAACCGAGGAAACGGTGGATGAGGTTTCCCAGGATGCCGGATCGGGTCTGAACTGGACCCTCGATAATACGGTTTCCTATCGCTTCACGGTTTCTGACAAGCATGTGTTTGATGCCGTTGTTGGTCAGTCGATCGAAAAATGGGGTTTTGGGCAGGATGTGGGTGCGTCATCGCAAAAAACGATATACAACGGGGCCGGTTTTGATTATGCGTGGGTAAGCAACGGGAAACCGACTGAACTCTCGCAGGTGGGTTATTCCGGTTCTCCATGGGGTGAGGGAGGGATAGCGTCATTTTTTGGCCGTGTCAATTATAATTATGATGAAAAATACCTGGCCACCGTTACGATGCGAGCCGACGGGTCTTCCAATTTTGCCAGGGGCAACCGCTGGGGATATTTCCCTTCTGTATCTGCCGGTTGGGTTCTTACCGAAGATTTTCTCAAAGGATCAAGCCAGCTCGATTTTTTGAAACTTCGGGCCAGTTGGGGTCAGAACGGCAACTGCAACATTGATAATTTCCAGTACCTGTCATCGTTCTCGTTCAGCGACAGCAACGGATATGCGTTCGATGCGGGTAAGAATATCCTGGCTACGGGAGCGATTGCAAGTATTCTGGCAAATCCGGAAGTGAGCTGGGAAACATCGGAGCAAATCAATATCGGGATCGATTCCAGGTTCCTCAATAACCGCCTTGGTCTGGTCGTGGACTGGTATAAAAAACAAACCAAGGACTGGCTGGTCAGAGCCCCGATCGCAGGTGTGTACGGGCTGGGCGCTCCTTATATCAACGGAGGCGATGTGAAAAACACGGGAATTGAAGTGGCCCTGAACTGGAATGAGAAGAAGGGGGATTTTTCGTACGGCGCAGGTGTGAACATGACTTACAATAAAAATGAAGTGACGCGCATCGCCAACGATGAAGGGATCATTCACGGGCCTGAAGATGTGCTGAGTGAAGGAACCGGAGAATATTATCGTTGCGAGATAGGGAAACCAATCGGATTTTTCTGGGGCTATAAGACCGCGGGGATCTTTCAGAATGAAGCCCAGGTGAATGCGACGGAGGCCAAACTGAGCGGCGCTCAGCCAGGCGATGTCATTTTTGTTGACACCACCGGGGATGGCGAGATCACCGAGGATGACAGGACGATGATCGGAGATCCGAACCCTGATTTTATCCTTGGCTTCAATTTAAACATGCAATATAAAGGTTTCGATTTCAGTCTGACCGGAAGGGGCGCTTTTGGTCAGCAAATTGCGAAATCATACCGCTCATTCGGCGATTCACCTTTACAGAATTATACAAGAGACGTCTATGATACCTGGAATGGCGAAGGAACATCCAATAAACTGCCAAAGTTGAATTCAGGTTCCTACACCAATTGGATGATGCTGTCGGACATTTATCTCGAAAAGGGTGACTATGTAAAGATCTCAAACCTGACCGTGGGTTATGACTTTAATAAACTGATCAGGAACTCGCCGTTTGGCAAGCTCCGTCTCTATTTCAGCGCGAACAACCTGATTACGCTGACCAACTATTCAGGGATGGATCCGGAAATTGGCTACGGCTTTGAGGATTCAAGCTGGATGTCGGGCATTGATCTTGGTTCTTACCCCTCATCTTCCTCCTACATGCTTGGTATTAACATTCAGTTTAATTAGAAAAATGTTGAAAATGAAAAAGATATTTCTGATTTTTTTGCCGACGTTTATCCTTATGTCAGGCTGCGAAAGCTTTCTTGATACATCCAGCTATACATCTAAAAATTCCGGTAATTTCCCAATGACCGAAGAGGATGCGGTCCAGTTGGTAACCGGTATTTACAATACCTTTTATCAGGTTAATTACTACTGTGGAAATTCCTACTACATGTATGCCAATCTGGCTTCAGACGAGCGTTTCGGAGGGGGTGGGCAGGATGATGCCAGCGCCCAGGCGGCTGATAAACTCATGTTCAACAATATCAACGATCTTTCGAATTACTGGTCCAATATGTATAAAGGAATATCCCGGGCCAATACCGCCTATGCGGGCGTTGACAATATCATGGACGAGGAACTGAAGGCTCAGATCACGGGAGAGATTTTATTTCTACGTGCGTATTTCTATTTTGAACTGGCCCAGATGTTTGGCGAGGTGCCTTTAATGAGTGAAGTCCCGCAAACTGTTGCCGATGCCAATGTTTATCCGGAACCTGCTTCGACCGAGGAGATTTACGGGTTTATTGCGATGTCGCTGAAAAAGGCGATCGAAGTAATGCCTGACAATGTCTGGGATCAAACGCTCACCGGATCAGGACATGCCACGAAATGGGCTGCCGAGGCGCTGCTTGCCCGGGTGTTTTTGTTCTATACCGGTTTTTACGGAAAGACCGAACTGCCGCTCATGGATGAAACAACGCTCACCGTATCCGGTTCGGTATCGAAAGATTACGTGAAAGGATGTCTCGACGATTGCGTGGCAAAGAGTGGTCATGGGCTGATTTCCGATTTCAGGAGCTTATGGCCGTACACCAATACGCTGACCAAAAAAGATTACCTTTTTGTGAAAAACCGCACAGATATTCCCGATTGGGTGAAGGATGGCGAGAACAAGGAACAGGTTTTTTCAATGAAATTTTCAAGGTTCGGTTCCCAGTCATCCCGTTTTGCCAACCGCTTCATGGTTTATTTTGGTGTCCGTGACGGCGGTGTCAACTATGACAACTGTTTTCCCCTTACAAGAGGGTACGGCCAGGGGCCGGTGAATACAAACCTTTGGAAAGAATGGGAACAAGTGGAGCCAAAAGACTCGATTAGACGTGCCGGCTCAATCTGGCACTACGAGGACGAGTGCATTGCGGGACCGCAGAAATACCTGGAGACGGTCATGAAGTACAGTGATAATGGGCTGGAACTGACCGGGCTTTGGTCGAAAAAGTGGGCCGACAGAGCTTATAAGACTCCCGGAGCCGGTCCCGGTACCAGCATGTGGTGGCATTTTACATCGTCGTCGGCTTACTATGGTGACGACAGCAACGACAGCAAGTCAGGCGGAACGGCAGTTGATATTTGCGTGATTCGGTATGCCGACGTGCTGCTGATGCGTTCGGAGCTGTACGGTGATGCCGGCAAAGGATTGAATGAGGTCAGGGCACGGGCGGGTTTGCCGGCTGCAGCAGGCGATCTTACCACCGCGATCCGGAATGAAAGGCGCTGGGAACTGGCATTTGAAGGTGTTCGCTGGGGAGATATGCGCCGCTACGGAGTGGACTATTGTACACAGGCGCTTGAGAAACAGATCGGCGTGAAAGTGTATAACCTGGGCAACATCACTTCGCCAAAAGTAATGAAATCGTTTGGTGGCGGTTATACGGCCCGCTACAAGGCTACGAAAGGCTTTTTCGCCATTCCCGGGAATGAGATCGATCTTTCAGCAGGCGTTCTGAAACAAAACGAAGGGTGGTCGGGCGCTGATGCCAAATATGATTCATGGGGCGATTAAAGCTGAATTGTTTCAACCAGATCTGCGGAATTGCAGGACAGAAAGAAGTTAAAAATGAAGGGAGCAGGAGTTAAATTCCTGCTCCCTTGATAAATAATCTGTTGCTGATGGTTGAGCCCTGGAAACAATCATACGGCCCGCCATGCTCAGCCTGATCATTTAAAAAGACAGTAGTTTACGTATTACATATTAATCAAAATATTACACAATGAAGAGTCTTTTAATTATACCAGCTTTTTTAATTGTATTTTTTACACAGGCTCAGGAGAGCGACCAATCTTCACATGAAAGTCAGTCGTTTTATAACGTGCAGGAGTACCCGCAGCAGTTTAAGGCAAAAAAGCCGAAAAATGTTGTTCTTTTAATCGGTGACGGAATGGGGGTTGCCCAGATGTTTGCGGGTATGACCGCCAACAGGGGCGAACTTTACCTGAATAACTTCCGGCACATCGGGTTCTCCAGGACCCAGTCGGCCAACCGGTATGTAACTGATTCTGGAGCGGGAGGAACCGCCATTGCTACCGGCCATAAGGCAAACAATTCGTCTGTTGGTGTGGACCCGGACGGGAACCCGGTTCCATCGGTGATCGAAGTTGCAAAAAAGAATCAACTCGCTGTGGGAGTTGTGGTAACAACAAGCCTTTTGGATGCAACTCCCGCTGATTTCGTGGCCCATGTTCCTTCAAGGGATATGGCCGAAGAGATCGCTTCCGAATATGTATCATCCGATCTGGATGTGTTTATTGGAGCAGGCAGGGGGCCCTTTATAAATCGGAAAGACGGTCGTAATCTGGTAACGGAATTAAAAGAAAAAGGTTATCAGTTTTGCGATACCGTCACTGAAATTGCAAAGATTAAATCAGGGAAGATTGCAGGGCTGCTAACTGAACAGCGTGTAAACAAACGGGGCGATCAACTTGCCGTGACAACCGAAGTCGCATTGAACGTGTTGGATCAAAACAAAAAAGGATTTTTTCTGATGGTAGAGGGATCAAAAATAGATGACGGCGGACATGATCATGACGTCAGTTACATTGTGGAAGAAGTCCTGGATCTGGATCAGACTATTGGAAAGGTGCTTGAGTTTGCGGCAAAGGACGGTGAAACCCTGGTGGTCGTGACGGCCGATCATGAAACCGGCGGATTGACCCTGGTGAATGGAGATATGAAAACTGGAAAGGTGACAGGACGCTTTACGACAGGAGGCCATACAGGCGTGATGGTCCCCGTGTTTGCTTATGGACCCGGTGCAGAGGCTTTCATGGGAATTTACGAGAACACGTCGTTTTTTGACAAATTCATTGAGTTGCTTAAACTGAAAAAATGAAATAGCCATGATATTGCAACACCAACTGAAAGTGAGCATAAACACTACGTCATGGCTATTTCATGTGGCAATTAAAAAACAAATTATTCACACATGAAACACAGATGCCTTTTGTTTTCCGTTTTACTCTGCCTTTTGTATGCTTGCAATGCTGGAAAGGAAGAGCTGAATTCGGTGGTGATGTTCAATGAGGGCTGGCAAATCCAATCATCTGAAAAGGTTGCCGAAGGAGGAAAGGAGCTAAGTTCTTCTCCGGCTGAAAAGGAAGGCTGGCACCGTGCCGGAGTTCCTTCAACCGTTTTTGGCAGTCTTGTCAGCGAGGGTCTTTATCCGGATGTTTTTTTGGGGAAGAATCTGGAAAAGGCAGACCGGGAACAGTTTCAGTGTTCCTGGTGGTACAGGAAAGTATTCGAATTGAAAAATTCAAAGGCTGCCGCGTTTAAACTGGAATTTGACGGGATCATTTATCGCGCCAATATCTGGCTGAACGGTGAGCGAATTGCATCGGCTGATACGCTTGCGGGGCCTTTCCGGCAGTTTTCGTTCGACGTCAGCCGTCTGATTAAAAAGGAAACCGGAAATACGTTGGCAGTCGAGGTATTTCCTCCGAAAGCAGGCGATTTCACGGTGGGATTCGTTGACTGGAACCCGGAAGCACCCGACCGGGGCATGGGCATTTGGCGCGAAGTTCGCCTTCGCGAAAGCGGTGATGTGTCGCTCAGATACCCGTTTGTGGCGACACGCCTGGACACGGTCTCCTTGAAAAAGGCGGAACTGGTGATCTCATGCGAAGTTCAGAATAACGCGGCAACTCCGGTAAACGGCGATCTGACAATTCGCACTGAGGGAATCGACCTGACGCAGGCTGTGCTTCTTCAACCAGGAGAGACCCGGCTTGTGAAATTTTCACCGGAAGAATTTTCCGCGCTGAAAATTCAAAATCCAAGGATCTGGTGGACGCATGACCTGGGGACGCCTGAACTCTACGATCTGAAAGTTGAGTTTGTTTATGACAACAAGATCAGTGATGCTGTGCGTACAAAATTCGGAATACGCGATATCTCGTCATATACGTATCTGAAACACGGCCGGCAGCATAACGGTTATAAGCTCAATGGCAAAAAAATACTGGTCAAAGGAGGGGGTTGGGTCGATCAGTTGTTTTTGATGCCTGATTCGGTCAGGCTGGCGCGCCAGATCGAATATGTAAAGCACATGCATTTGAATGCTATCCGCCCGGAGGGATTCTGGGGGAATAATCATGATCTGTACGATATCTGTGACCGGGAAGGGGTACTCATTATGACCGGATGGAGCTGCCAGTGGGAATGGCCGGTATATTGCGGCAAAGCGGAAAACGAATGTGACGGGGTTTACGGCTGCATTCAGACGGAAGAAGAGATCGAACTGGTTTCACAATCATGGAAGGATATGGTGAAATGGCTGCGTAACCATCCCAGTATCTTTATGTGGATGACCGGAAGCGATATGCTCCCGTTGCCGGAGCTCGAGCAAAAATACATTGACATACTGAAAGAGGCTGATCCGACAAGACCAATGGTCACTTCAGCGTATATGAGGGAAAGTACAATTTCCGGCTGGTCGGGAATGAAAATGGAAGGGCCTTATGAGTATGTACCACCTGTATACTGGTACATCGACACGCTCTACGGCGGAGCCTATGGCTTTAACACCGAAACAGGTCCGGGGGCGCAGGTGCCTCCAATTGAGTCGATCAGGAAAATGATCCCTGCCGGTTCCATCTGGCCGGTTAATGATGTATGGGAATATCATTGCGGACGAAATGAGTTTCAGACGCTGTCGCGGTATAATGCAGCGATGAACGGGCGCTTTGGTGAGCCGGCATCCCTGGAAGAATACTGCATGAAGGCGCAGCTTCTGAATTATGAATCTATTCGCCCCATGTTTGAAGCCTTTCAGGTGAACCGGTATGAAGCTACCGGCATTATTCAGTGGATGCTGAATTCGTCGTGGCCAAAACTGATCTGGCAATTATATGGATTCGACCTCTTGCCCAACGGCGCGCTGTACGCTACCCGGAAGGCTCTTGAACCCCTGCAGGCCATCTACGATTATGGGAAAAATGAGGTCGTTGTTTCAAATTCTTCTACCAGCCGATTCGAGGACCTGACTGTCAGCGTAAAACTCATGAACCTGGATATGAAGCAACTGATGACCCGGGATGTTTTGTTGAATATCCGATCCGACGAAAAAAAGGTGGCCCTGCAAATTCCTGCTATTATCGAAGAACAGGACTCCACTTATTTTCTCGATCTGCGGATTTTTGACAGCCATGGAGCGATGCGGGCAGTTAACCAGTATGTATTAACCAAGACTGTTCATGAATTCGACTGGGAATCGACTTATTTTGCGCATACACCCACGAAAAAGCATCAAAATCTGCAGCAGATAAACGATCTGCCAAAGGTTACTGTCGTTTCGCATGCTGATTTTTTGGCTGATGGGGATCAGACACGGGTGAAGGTGGAAATTGCCAATGATTCTCCGTACCTGGCTTTATGCCTCGAGATCATGATCCTGGCCGGAGCTTCCGGAGATGCCGTGGCCCCGGTATACCTGGACGATAACTACTTTTCATTGCTGCCGGGCGAAAAGAGAACGATCGAGGGGTATTTTTATACGGCCGATTTGAATGGACAGAAACCGGTTGTAACGATTAAAGGGTTAAATTTGATTACGAACTAAAACGATAAAAACATGAGGCATCTGAAAGAAAAACTGATTTTGTTTCTGGTATTTGCAGCGATATTCAGTCAGGCACAGTCCGTGGAATTGTTGCCGCTCAGAGGTTTTTGCATATCGGCTCCGAGGCCGGCGGAACTGGATGGGTTTATCCGGTTTATCGATCAAGAACTGGCTCCGCGAAAAGTCAATACCCTGATCCTGCGGGTAGATTACAACTATGAATATGAAAGTCACCCGGAGCTTCGTGATGAAAAAGCCCTGACAAAGGCGGATGTGAAAAAGCTGGTTGCGGCCTGCCGGAAGGACAACATCCGCCTGATCCCGCAGATCAATCTCCTTGGACACCAATCGTGGGCAGGCAGTATCGGCAATTTGTTGAAGGTATATCCTGAATTTGATGAGACTCCTCATGTAAAAATGCCTGAGAAATACGAGTGGCCCAATGCCGACGGCCTGTACTGCAAAAGCTATTGTCCGCTGCACCCGGATGTGCACAAGGTCGTCTTTGATCTGGTGGATGAAATTTGTGATGTTTTTGAAGCCGACGCTTTCCATGCCGGAATGGATGAAGTCTTTTATATAGGCGATGACAAATGTCCGCGCTGCAAAGGTTCGGATAAAGCTGAATTGTTTGCAGGAGAGGTGAACCGGATCCGCAATCATCTTGAATTAAAGAATCGCAGGCTGTGGATCTGGGGTGACCGGCTGATCGACGGAAAAACCACCGGGATAGGCATGTGGGAAGCCAGTATGAACAATACGCATCGTGCCATTGATTTGGTTTCCAAAGATGTGATGATCTGCGACTGGCACTATGAGCGGCCCGATCAGACCGCCGTTTACTTTGCAATGAAAGGTTTTCAGGTCGCCACCTGCCCCTGGAGAAATCCGGAGGTAGCGACTGAACAGGTTGATGATATGCTTCGTTTCCGCAGGGCGGCGACACCTGAAATGAAAGACCGGTTCGGGGGAATTATCCAGACGGTCTGGACCGGAGTGGAGGGATTTCTGAAAGAGTTCTACAGCAAGGAAGAAACGGGGAAAAACACATCTGCGAATTGCTTCCGGGCAGCATTTGACCAGATCAATAAGT
>JBDKTZ010000118.1:0-3959 GCA_039679975.1 Prolixibacteraceae bacterium | reverse complement strand
AGTTTTTTTCGTTACCGGCCCAACTGTTTTTAATTTTTTACTAATCAAAATCTTAATTGGAAGGCAATAATCTGTACGACCCAAGCGTATTGATAGTGGGCATGATGATTGAATGCTTCCTTTCATCCCATCTGTCTAACCTTACAAACCTGAACTACAGGAACGAACCATGAAAGCTGCAGCTTTCACACAACAGAATGGTAATTGGCAAAACTGAGCGCAGCGAAGATCCGGGGATCCGGACCACTGAACGTCAATGAGCCTCGTAACTGCCTGTAACAAAGGATGACATAAATTTTATTTATAAGGAATAAATAAAATCAATAATAAAAGACCTTGAATTCCTTTTTTTATCAGTCATCCCTATTTATATTTGTTCTAAACAATAATGAAACAGCTTAGCCATGACACAAATTCAATTTAACAACGCACTACTCGGTTTGCAGGATAAACTTTTGTACTATGCATTAAGTTTAACTTCTGACCAGGATAAGGCCCAGGATCTTCTTCAGGAAACCTTCCTGAAAGCGCTGACCTATCGTGATAAGTTCACTCAAAACACGAATTTTAAAGCATGGATTTACACGATCATGAAGAATACCTTCATTAACAACTACCGAAGGAATGTAAAAGCAAAGAATACCTTCGACGGGTCGAATAACGATTTTCATCTGAAATTTTCGAAAGATAAAATTTACCCTTCTCCTGATTCATTTTTCAGCTCAAAAGAGATTTTAAAAAACATTCATGCACTGGAAGATGAATATAAGGTGCCTTTTACTATGTTCCTGGATGGTTACAAGTATAAGGAAATTGCAGAACATTTAAGTCTTCCTTTAGGGACCGTGAAAAGCCGGATTTTCTTTACCCGCAAAAAGCTTGAAAAAGCCCTGAAAGATTACGCTGCATAATTGCAGATTTAGAATAGATTGGTCCTAATTAAGAAAAAAATGGTTCACTTTTGTGAATCATTTTTTTTGTTTCTAACTTGTTCGGAAATTTTAAATTCGAAATTTATGAAGACAATAGCTGTTCATTTAGCAACAGGATTTGAAGAGATTGAAGCAATCACAATTATTGACATTCTGCGAAGGGCGGGCTTAAATGTGATCATGATATCAGTCACAGGTGAATCCGTCGTAAAAGGAGCCCATCAGATTCCGGTGACGGCTGATAAGCTTTTTGCCGATGTAGACTATGAATCTGTAGATATGATCGTGTTGCCGGGGGGAACGGAGGGAGCCGAAAACCTGGATCGTCATGAGGGCCTTAAGTCGCAGATCTTGAAATTTCATCATGCCGGCAAACTCATTGGTGCCATTTGCGCCGCTCCGATGGTGCTGGGACATTTGGGGCTGCTCGAGGATAAAACCGTTGTATGCTATCCCGGCTACGAAAATGAGCTTAAAGGAGCCCACGTGGAGTACGTACCCGCCGTTACAGACGGCAAGCTGGTAACCGGAAGGGGGATTGGCGCTGCCCTTAACTTTTCACTTGAAATCGTAAAAATGGTTGCAGGCAAAGAAAAAGCCGATAAACTGGCTGAAGGTACCCTTGTGGAAACCTGGAAATAATCAGACATCGCGGATTTGAATTTTACAGATGAGGCTTCCCGGCAGGGAGGGTTACACAAAATGTGCTGCCTTTTCCCGGCTCACTTTCCACGTGAATAGCCCCATTATTGATTTGAACGAATTCTTTGCACAACGCGAGGCCGAGACCTGATCCGTCTTCGCCCTTGGTCCCTTTTTTCCTCACCGTCGAGTCAATCCGGAAGAGTTGCTGAAGCTCTTCCGTAGACAAGCCCTGTCCTTGGTCGCTGATACAAAAGGTTGCCACGTCAGCCGTTTTATCCTGTTTTGTTCTCATTGAAACCTGTCCTTCAGCATAAGAAAACTTGATGGCATTGCTCATCAGGTTCCTCAGGATAGTCTCAACCATCATCGGATCAGCGTACAGATAAACTCCTTTCGGAACATGGTTATTCAGCCTGATCGATTTCTGACCGGCAAGTGGGCTCAATAAACTAAAAACAGCATCAGAAAGCGGCCTCAGCTCAAATCTGACCGGATTATATTTAAGATTGCCTGTCTGTGAGCGGCTCCAGTCCAACAGGTTTTGCAGCAGCCGGTAAATATTGTTAGCCGATTTATAAATATCACCCGCGTATTTTTTACGTTCGTCTTCCGTAAACTTTTCGTAGTCCTGGTTAAGCAGCGAAGAATATCCCATAATGGTATGAAATGGATTTTTCAGATCATGAGCCAGAATAGAAAAGAACTTATTCTTTGTCGCATTTACCTTTTCGAGTTCGTTGCGTTGATATTCTATCTGTCCATTCTTTTCCTTCAATACATGATTTGTTTTTCTCTTATTGTAATAGGCATAGGCGATATAGATCGCAATGCCGGCCGTCATTAACAACAGGAACGTGACAAAGATTCGGATCGTCCGTTCTTTCTGCATCTGTAAGCTCACCACTTTTCTCTCAATATTTAACCTTCTGATCTCCTCTTCCTTTTTTTCTGTTTGAAATTTTTTTTCAAGCTCGGTCACCTGCCTGATCCTCTCTTCCTGCCGGAGGCTATCCAAATAGATCCGGTGCATTTTATAGGCAGCATAAGCTTCACTGATCTTTCCCATTTTTTCATACGTCCCGGAAATATCCCGATAGTAGTTTTGCTGGATATAATAACCTATCCGGTGCTTCCGGGCAAGTTCCAGGCCTTCCTGCAGCGTTTTCAGCGCTTTTGGTTCGTCGCCCATTGCCAGATAGGCTGCGCCAAGGCTTTCGATAACGAATGTAGCATTCCTGATATCATTCAGTTCTTCAAATACATCCAGTGCCTGCTGAAAATACTCAAGCGCCTTGTCCAGACTGTCATGTTGATCGACGAAAGTATTGGCAATGTTATTCAGTGTAATGGCTGTTTTCTCCTTGTCATTGGCCAACCGAAATCTTTTCAGTGCGATTTGATAGTTGATCCTGGACGAATCCATCTTACCTAAATTATAATAACCTACTCCAATTCCGTTGTAATTGATCGCATCCTGTTTTATGCCGGAGATACTGCCTTCCCGTTCAAGGATACCGGTCGCTACTTTATAATAATTAATTGATTTGCGATATTCGCCTATACGGCTGTAAACCATGCCCATATTCGAATATATCCGAGACAGAAGCATTTTGTCACCCGTATTCTCCAAGCAACGGAGAGCTTCAATCTGTTTTTCAATGGCAAGATCGTATTCGCTTCTGAAGTAATGTGTAAGGGCTGAGGCATTCAGGATGGTAGCCATCTTGTTCTTATCGTTCAGGTCTTTTGCCATGTCAAAAGCGCGCCGGTAATAAATCTGAGCCTTTACAAACTCATCGCAGCAATAAAGGCATTCTCCCATATTGAACCAGGCATCACATAATTCTACCCGATTAGTTGACCGTGCTGCCATCGCGGAAGCTTGCCGGGCATATCCCATCGACCTGGCACTGTCCTTCTCCTGGTGGTACACGGAAAGCTGATTCAATACATGCGCTTTTTCGAATTCGGAAACCCTTGATAAAACAGTCAGCAGGCTATCTTCATTCGCTCGCGTCAAAAGGTGAATACAGAATAAAATAAGGGTCGACAAAACCAACTTTTTCATGTTCAAAGGGCCATGATAAAAAGATACAGCGCAATACAAATTGCTTCACTTACAAATCGTAACCGTCACGCATCAGTTCATACCCCTCTCTCAACGCGTCCCTCTGCGTAAGGTGTGTAAACGTATCCATTCACGTGCATTGACAAAAGCTTCAATCCACGGAGTCACTTCGTCTTCTTTCCTCCCCGCCGGATAATAAGGCCAATGCCAGGGTCTGAATGACCGCTCCATATGGGGCATCATGGCCAGATGGCGACCGTCGCGGGAACAAATAGCCGCTGCATTAAAATCAGATCCGTTCGGATTCCCGGGAT
>JBDKTZ010000207.1:0-9982 GCA_039679975.1 Prolixibacteraceae bacterium | reverse complement strand
TGTTTTAGTAGCATTAAATATCAGAACAATCCTGATATCAACAGGACCGTTCTGATACGTTTATTGAAAAATTATTCCGCCGTTTTTACCAGCCCGGGTTTTGCCCCAATTTGGGATTCATCAGCCGGTCGTTTTCCGGGATCGGATAGTAATACATTTTGTCTTCCCATTTCCTTTTGATCTGGTTCATCCAGATTACTTCGCCGTAGGTGTCCTTTTTCAGTAACTGGGAATTGACCTTTCCACTGACGGTCGGTGAAACATTCACAAACTCGGTCACCGGAAGCGTTGGTTTGGTACCCTGATAAAAAGCGACATCCATGATCCCGTCTTCATTCAGGTCCATCGGCGTGTTGAGAGCCGGCACGTACATGCCGTTCCATTCCTGATTCATCAGTTCACCTCTTTTCCATCGCAGAAGATCAGCAAAACGAAAACCTTCAAGGCACAATTCAATTCCCCGTTCTCTTCGTACTTCCAAAATAACCGGGTCGCTAATACCGGGAAAATAATTTGAAACAAGGTAGGGATCGGCGATAATCGGCTTTGTCGTTAGCCCACCTGTTATTCCGCCCCTTGCACGAAGAACCCCAATCGTTGAAGCCCAGTCGGCGTCGGTCAGGGTGCCAAGTTCAGCTTTTGCTTCCGCATAATTCAATAAGACCTCTGCAAAGCGGAAGATGGACACGGAATTGATACTGATGGTCTGTCCGTCGTAATACGTATCATCCACAGTCCACTTAATCGGCATGTACCCGGTCATGCTATACGAAAATGTGGGTGGTGCGGGAATCAATGTACCGCCGCTTATCCGTTTGTAATCACCCAACCGGATGGTTTGTTTGAGTCTCAAATCCCTGTTTTTAACCTCATCTTTGAACATCATCGTCTGATAGGCAGGATTACCGGTAAATGGTGTACCGTCAAGATTCAGGTAAGTGTGGATAAAAGTCCTTATAAAATTGGCCTTGTGTCCATATGTGCCACTCGTCCAGTACCAGTTTGCATCGCCGTATACGCTTAAAGTCGGATCACAGTTGGAAGAAAGCATAATTTCCCGCGTGACCGGTTTTTGACTGATAAACAACGCACGGTATGATTTACCGGTTCCTTCAGTGGTATTGATTGAATAACCACTTTTGTCCATCACTTCTTTTGCAGCGCCGGTTGCCTCATTAAGCCATGCTGAAGCCGAAGCTTGAAGTCCCAGTTCAGGATGATATTTTCTGAAGGTTCCCTCAAAAAGACAGATCCTTGATTTTAAAGCATATGCAATATACCTGGTAACCACGCTGCTGGTCGCATTTGCCGATGCTGATGTAATACTGGCACAGGCGTAATTGATATCAGCCAAAACAGAATCCATGACCAAAGTTCGCGAATCGCGCGATCCGTATAAAATAGGGTCATCCACAGCAAGCGGTTCCCCTACCCAGGGAACATCGCCAAACCGTTTTACCTTTTCAAAATAAAAATAGGCCCGGAAGAATTTTGCAATACCCTGGTAATTTCGTCTTTCGTTTACAGGAACATTGGGATCGGTGTTATTGGCTATAAAATAATTAATGTTCCTCAGGTCACCCCAGTCCCATCCTGTGCTCAGCGTTGGGGTAAACGCATTTTCCTGAATGAATGGAAATACGCTGTTTACGGCCAGATAATCAGAAAGCGCATCTTCTTTGGTAGAACGTTGAGGAAAGATCGAATAAAAGGAATTTGTATACAACTCCAGCCCCTGCCCGCTGCTAAATACGGCAGACCGTGTTGCACTGTCCTCCGGTATTTGTTCCAGGTCGCATTGTATAAAAGCGGGACATAAAAGTATAAGCCAAAAATATTTACGTTTCATTGTCATGTGTTTTAATGTTAAAAGGCCATGCTTATTCCAAATGTTACCCTTTTCATCATCGGATAATTAGCGCCATCGGCATTCGTGGAGCCAGGTCTTACCAGCAGGTCTCTTGGCCCGATGTTTTCAACGTCGAGGTGATGATGACCGATCAGTTTATAGAGCGGGGAATACGTCCAGAGATTTTCGCCCGAAAAGTACACCTTTACATTACTGGCCCCGATTCTCGAAATAAGGTTCCGGGGCAGGTTGTAACCGATTTGAATATTTTTCATCCTGATGTAGGCTACATTCTGCAGGTATTTCGTTTGCACACCAAGTTCTCTGGTTGTAGCATTGCTTGCAGCCCGTGACCGGTATCGAGGAAAATAAGTATCGGTATTCTCGGGCGTCCAGATCTTCCCCAACTGGTATTGCGGAATTCCGTCATAAGGCCGGTTATATTGTCCCCAGAACAGATCCGACTCTGTACTCGGGTACCAATCCTGCTTTCCCACCCCCTGGAAAAATGCCGAGACGAAGAAATTACTCCAATCAGCACCGAGGCCTATTCCGAAAGTATAACGAGGTTCCTTATTACCAATTATTTTCCGGTCGCCGGGATCAGATATCCGGTTCGTACCTACATTGATAAAGTCATCAGTATTCAGATTTTTAAACTTGATGTCTCCCGGCTCCCACGTATTGGAAGGAGAGGCCTTCATCTGAGGACTCTGTTTGGGGTGCTTGGCAATATCGTTTGCATCAACAAAAAACCCCTCTGTCACAAAACCCCATATTTCACCGATCACCTGACCTTCATAATAATCGGAAAGCACCTTATTGGGATTATTGTATTTCGTAATTTTAGACCTGTTATCGGCAACTGAGATCTTGATATTATAGTTAAAAGGTTTTGAGGCCATGTTGAATTGATCCCTCCATGATATACTGGCTTCCCAGCCTTTCGTCTCCAAATCGGCATAATTCCCCTTCGGCGAAGTAGCCCCAAAGAGTGCCGGAAGGGTAAGGCCTATGGCATACATATCTTCCGTATTACGGATATAATAATCTCCGACAAAGCTCAGACGGTCAGACAGTAAGGCCAGATCCAAACCTAAATTAGCGGTCTTGGAGGTCTCCCAGGTGAGTCCGTCAGGCATGGGGTTCGGAGATCTGGTATATTGCGGCAATATTCCGTTTATGATCACAGATGAGTTGGAAATGCCCAACAGCTCCTGAAACTGGTACGCACCAATGTTACCGTTTCCCAGCGAACCATAAGATGCCCTGAGTTTAAGATTTGAGATGAATTTGGGGGATATATGCAGGAAAGGTTCTTTTGTGATCCGCCAGCCTCCCGATACGGAGGGGAAAAAAGCATATCGCTGATTAGAGGGAAATTTTGAAGAGACATCGTAACGGGCATTTACTTCAAGCAGATACCGGTCTTTGTATGAATAATTTAATCGTGAAAAAAAACCAAGAACAGCCCATTTATTATAGGGATTTCTGAGTTCTATTTTTTGTCCCTGGGCCAATCCAATGTTAACGGCATCGGCATATAAGGGGTTATTTCTGCTCACTGATAAATTACTGTAGGTCGATTGCTCGTAGTTATATCCACCTATTATTTTAACATAATGAGCGTCTGAAAAAGTATTCTCATATTCTCCATAAATATTAGTGGCAATATACTGGGTTTGTTCATACTCGTTTTTTATCAGGCTGTTCGAAGCTCCCAGGTAGGATATAATACCTTTATACGAACTGTATGGGACGGGTACTTTTATCGTGGTCGTGTTGTTATTGGTATTGCGGACCGTGAAGTCGCCTTTTACCCGGAATTTATCATGAAAGAACCGGGCTGTAAAGCCGGTTGTGTTCCCGAATACTTTTTTGTCAAAATCAATCCCGTTCTTTCCATACCAAAAATCACCCACGCTCCATGCACCCGCATAGGTCAGCGTACCGTCCGGATTAAACATCGGCGAAGCGACCGGCGAATTATCGGCGATATTTTGCCATACGGGCTCATTTTCGCCCACATTGACCGGGTTATGGTACTTCATCTGGGAATACTCCATATTGTTATCGAGCGTCAGCCACGGAAACATCTCAATCGTTCCTTTTGCCCGAAGATTCATGATGGAATAATCATCTGAACTATAACGGAATATTCCGTTTTGGTCAAGCATCCTTCCTGAAATCATATACGCAACCTTCTCTGAGCTTCCCGAAACAGAAATGTTATGCTCGTTTGCACTGGTTGCTTTTTTATATAATTCATGGTACCAGTCTGTGCTGCCGTAATAGGTATATTCCCCGGTAGTGGGATCAGTTTCCACTGTATTATAAGGTTCCCCGGATTCTACTCTTCGCCTGAATTCTTCGAGGTACGCCCATGAAAATTTCATTGTTTTATTTACGGCCAATGGATTTGGATTATCACCGCCAACAAATGCGTCAGAGAACATTTTCATATAAGTATAACCATCACTTACCAATTCAGGTATGGCAGTAGGCGCTATAACCGAATAATTGGAAGAAACCTGAATATTTATTTTCCCTTTTTCCGGGTTTTTGGTCGTGATAAGAACGACTCCAAAGGTGCCTCGCGCCCCGTAAATAGAAGCAGAAGCGGCATCCTTAAGGACCGAAACGCTTTCAATATCATTGGGATTCAGCATACTTGGATCACCTTCAACCCCGTCGATCAACACCAGGGCATCACCTCCCATACCGATAGAAGTTTTACCACGGATATTGTAAGACGGCGCTTGTATGGGCTTTCCATCCATGAGCCGTATGTTTAAATTAGGCAAAACTCCCTGAAGTCCCTGGGTGAGGTTGGTCATTGTCCGGTTTTCCAAACTCTTGCCTGTCACCTGGTCTACCGCACCGGTAAGATTTGCTTTTTTCTGAACGCCATAGCCTACTACGACAACCTCATCGACGCCAATGGTTTCCTCTTCCATGACGACATTGATCGCGGTTTGGTTCCCAACTACAATTTCCTGCATTTTCATCCCTACAAATGAAAACTGCAGCACCGCGTCTGCCGGGACCTGCGAAAAAGAAAAGTCACCGCCAATGCCGGTAATTGTCCCCTGCCGGGTCCCTTTTAGAATAACCGAGACTCCCGGAAGGGCTTCTCCTTTCGCATCGGTCACTTTACCTCTGATGTGGGTTTGTTGCGACCTGACAGCATCCGGATCCTTCGGGAACAGGATGATTTGCCTGCCGCTAATTGAATAATCCACGCGCTGATCATTGAACAACGTGCCAATCACATTGCTGATCGGTTCCTTTTCAACACGGATGTTCACTTTCCGTTCTACATCGATCAATTCGTTGTTGTAGAGAAAATAAAATTCACTTGAATTCTCAATTTCTTTCAAAACTTCCTTGATTGAAAGGTTCTTCAAATCAAGCGAGATCCTGGCATTCTGTGAGTAAACATCGGTAGCCAGAGTACTTAAAGATGAAAAACAGATAATAAAAACGATCAGTTTCATAGTTAAAAACGCTTTTAACAGGAGATCGTTGCCAATTCCCGACTGTTTTACAATTTTTTCCATAAATTTGAAATGTTTTAATTAACAACCAATTGTTGCCTGAATGGTCGGTTCAGGTGAAATTATGGCAGGGAAGTGCTTCCAACATTTTCCTGCCAGTTTTTAAAATCCGGATTTATTTCATAGGCACAGCTGTTTTAGTTTTTTTATCGGATATGATAATTATCCTTTGGGAAAAAGAATGATCTGGCTTCCTTTTTGCCGGTATCATCTCATATTTTAAGGGGGTGGACATGCTCAACAGGTTTAAGACCTGGTCGATCGTTTCATTTTCAAATGTGGCCGTGAAGCGGTATCGGGTCAGGCTCTCATCGGCAAGTGTGATTTCAACATTGTACCATTTTTCAAGTTTGTGGACCACCGTTTCGATCGGATCACCATAAAACATGATGATTCCGTCTCTCCATGCCGTATATTTACCGAGCGATTTCTCCCGAAGATGATAAAGGCGGTTTTCTTCCTTGTTGTATTCAATCACTTCGTTCGGGTGCATCACCAGCAATGCTTCGTTTTGCTTTCCGGAGTGGCTCAAAATGCTTACCTTCCCGGTTGCAACAGCCACAGTCACCGACCCGAAATCGGTGTAAGCACTTACGTTGAATTCGGTGCCAAGCACCTGGATATCAATTTCCGTCGTTTTTACTATAAATGGATGACCGGGACTTCTTTTAACTTTGAAATATCCTTCTCCGCTTAATTCAATGCTTCGTGTTTTGTCACCTTTGAACGATCCGGGGTAGCGCAAGGTGCTTCCCGAATTAAGCCAGACTTCGGTGCCGTCTGGTAAGCTGAAATTGGTTTGCATTCCGCAGGCCGTTTTCACTTCCATCCGGTCCTGTTTTTCTCCGGACGCCATCTGGCTTTGGTTTTGATAATACCTGATCAGCCCGCTGAAACCAATCGTCAGCACTATAATTGCGGCAGCCTGCCGGAAATAACGCATCCACCTTTTTTTGCGGAATTCAGGAATTCTTTTCTTTGTCTTTTTTAATAGGCGTTCAAGATCGAACGAATCGGAATAAACCAATCGCTTTGATTTCTCCCATATTCCCTGCCACGCCTCGGCTTCCCTGCGGTGCGCAACCGAAGCATTGATCCATGCATCCAGTTGCGCCTGCTCCTCAGCGCTGATCTTCCCAAAGATCGAGTTGGTGAGAATGCGTTCTGTTTTTTTATCAATTTTCATTTTTTAGTCTGTACTTACCAGACGAAGCCGAATTGATCAGACCCTATGCCACAGTTCATTTTTTTCACAGACAATGGTAAACGGACCGATCAATGCCTAACAAGCCGATAGTTAATGATGCATCATCCGGTATAACAGAATGGCGATCGGGAGATAATCTTTTAATTCGCGACGAAGCATTCTCAGTGCCCGGGAAATAAGCGCTTCCACCGCTTTAACCGAGATGTTCATCCGGGCGGCAATTTCTGCATAAGTGAGCCCTTCGAAACGGCTGTATTCAAAAGCGATCCGGCTCCTGTCGGGAAGCGAGGCCAATACGGTTACCAGTCTTTCTTCAAATTCCCGGTAAAGAAAGGTTTCTCCGGTACTACAGCTTTCCTGGCCGGTTTGAAATTTTCGATGGAGCTGAACCATGGACTTTTCCTTTCTCAGATGATCAATACACTGATTACGTACCATCAGCGAAAGATAGGAACCCAGATTGTTTACAGAACCGATATCGTCGCGTCTTTCCCACAACTTGACAAAACAATCCTGCACCACGCTGTGAGCGATATCCAATTCCGAGACATAGGAAACAGCCTGCGCACAAAGAGCCTTATAATACCTCCGGAACAGGTAATCAAAAGCGCGTTCTTGTCCGGATCGAAGTTCGGAAAGAAAGTATTCGTTCGAAACAGAATAGTCTTCTGGCATTATATCGCTCTTAATTGATGTAGGACATGATACCAAAAGTAAAGAATTATTTCTTGGCCCCAATCACGAGACTTCCTTTTTTGAGTCCTTTTGCCGAAACCTTCAGGGTAACAGGGACCAGCTCCTCCCCAGCCCCAATGATAACCTCAGGTAGAGGAAATGGTCCATAAAGCCTCCCTGACGGTATTATACCTGGGGAAAAGTCGGAGTAGTTGAAACCCTCATGCAAAAAACGCTGCGTTAACTCCAGCTCTTGCCTTACTATAGAGCAACCGGAAAAATGAGAAAAGAGGAAAAGAGATAAAAAGCTCTGTAAGCTGCATGAACAGGACGTTTCCTGTGGACGGGCCGAAAAAAAGGCTGTTTAAGAAATTGCAGAAACTTCCGGTTTATTGCAGAAAAGCTACAAAGAAGTGCCATAAAACGACGCGAAGTTTCAAATTTTTTCAAAAGCGTTTTTAAATGGCTGATAAACAGTTTCAAAAGACTTTTAAGGCTGTTTTAAAGTCTTTTCTTGCTTTTCCTGGAATAAACCAGTATTAAACATGATTTCAACTGACCTTTGCCGTAGTCACCCTGAACACGGCCAGGCCGCTTTACGCTCACTATGCGGAACGACTTTGTTTGTTAGGGGTAGCAGATTCTTTTCTCAATTGACTGTTTTCGGCCCGTAAATTGGCGTTTTCAGCTCTCAGGTCGTTGTTTTCCTTTTTTAGGATAGCATTTTCTGCAGAAAGATCTTTTGTTTCGTCAATGAGCAATTGTACCATTTGCTTATTGATTATTAGTTGCGACTCCTGGTCTTCGTGGGTTAGTTGACTTGAGTCAAGATTACCGGACATTTTACCGGACATTTTACTGGACATTTTACCGGACATTTTTTTCACGTTGTCTGTACCGGACATTTTGCTTAAAAGTATATTTTCAGCCTTATTATCAAATGGCTTTTTATACATCTCACCACTACCAGAAAGCAGCCAATTTGCATCAATATTGCTAAAATTAGTTAGTATCATCTGCAATATTTTTTGACTTGGCCTTCTGTTTTCATTTATTATACGCCCAATCGTGACATTGTTTTTTAAGCCAATTATGGCACTAAAAGAGTTCTTATTCAGAGAGTAAGTACTCATTATTTCTTGTATTCTATAGGAGATTGTATTTTCCATTTAAAAAACACTACAAAAAGTTTGTCATACAACAAATGGTTTGTATATTTGTTTCAGTTTAATCAACAATGCAAATCTATGGTAGTTTTTACTGAAAAGCAAATCAAAATTTTAAGGGGTAATCTAAATGACATTGGTGATTATGTGGGCTGTTCGGTACAGTATGTAATGTGTGTAATTAAAGGACGCAGACCTCAAAATACTGAATTAGCTCAAAAAATCATCGAAAAATCACAAGAACTCCTCAAAGTATTTGAAAGATGAAAAGCATTAATGGAATATATCATTATTCAGTGAAAGAAATGGGAGATGCGACCGGCTTAGATGAACGAACACTTAGAAGATGGCACCTTCCGGTTAAGATAAAAGACCCTTCGGATAAACGAGTGGCCCTATATAACTTTAGTGAGTTAAAACCAAAATACCAATCTGCAATCATTGCCAAGTATGGTGATCCGAATAACCCATTAGCTAACTTACAGGAAGGACCAACACCGCTCGACAACTACACAGAAAAAGAAATACGCGAAGCAATGGCCCAGTATAAGTTGGTGATGTGTTACCGGCAAGATACGGCCCATGCACCCAAAGGAAAACTTACTGACGCAAAACGAGAATGGGCCAATGCCGTAGCACTTGGACTTATGTACAAATATGAACGCGATGTTTTAGATGGGAAAGTGAGTTTTCCGAGCCTGGAGCGATGGGATAAAATGCTTCGTGACGGTAAGGGCATTATGGATGATCTTCTTCCTAAAAAAACTGAAAAGCAGATCACGGATAGTCTTACCAAAGAACAAAAAGACTTTTTACTTAACATCGCTCTTAGCGAAAATGAGCCTAAGATAGAAGAGGCTGTAAGAATGGCACATACAACCTGGAAAACAATGGGTATGTTGCCTGTACCAAGTAATAGCCGTTGTGCCAGGTTTTTAAAAAAATGGAGAGATGATCATTATGATCTATGGACTTTCCGCAGAAGAGGTAGAAAAGCTATGGTTGACCTGACCATGCCAAGCATAAGTCGCGATGAAGACAGTGTTCAGTTCATGGATTTATGGGTAGCAGACGGACATACCTGCAATTTTATGATTGCCGATCCTATTACGGGTAAACTTTGCCGCCCAACACTTGTGGTTTTCTTCGATTTTGCCACCAGAATACCTGTTGGTTATGAATTGATGTACACCGAGAATACGAAAGCTGTGTTAAGTGCTTTTCGTAATGGGTGCATTTGGGTTGGGAATATGCTTGGCATCGAAGGCGGTGTTTTACCCAGGTGCGTGTACATGGATAACGGAAAATCATTCAGATGCAAGTTTTTCAACAATGTACCTGACTTTGACAATCAGATTATTGGCCTCTTTGGCCGGTTAAAGCAGTATGGATTGGAAGCAGTAACCTTCGCATGGCCATATAACCCTCAAAGTAAGCCAGTGGAACGTTTCTTCGTTGATTTCGGCGGGGTTGAACGCCAGTTTCCAACTTACACAGGACAAAATGCACTGGCCAAGCCAGCCGCCAT
>JBDKTZ010000204.1:0-2718 GCA_039679975.1 Prolixibacteraceae bacterium | reverse complement strand
CAGCTTACCCGATTCCTTAAAGGCTGCAAAGGCATCGGCATCGAGCACTTCAGCCCACATATACACATAATATCCGGCCGAATAGCCTCCGGAGAAAATATGCGCGAAATAGGTGCTCCGGTACCGTGGAAGGATTTCGTCGATAAGCCCGATCCGATCCATTGAAGTCTTTTCAAAAGCGTTGACGTCTCCTTCGAAAGGAAGGGTATGCCAGTCCATGTCGAGGAGGGAGGCCGCAACATACTCAACTGTTTCAAATCCCTGGTTAAAATACCCGCTGTTCACTATTTTCTGTACGAGTTCGTCGGGAATGGTTTCACCGGTCTGGTAATGTTTTGCAAATACTTTCAGCACTTCCGGTTCGGTTACCCAGTTTTCCATGAACTGAGAGGGAAGCTCGACAAAATCGCGGGGTACATTCCCTGCAGTTCGCTGATAAGGCCCGTCGGTAAACAGATGGTGCAGAGCATGTCCGAACTCATGAAACAGCGTGTTCACTTCATCCAGGCTGAGCAAAGCCGGCGCTCCGCCGGTGGGCCGGGTAAAGTTGCAGACAATGGAGGTAATGGGGTACCGTACTTTCTTTCCGTCTTTATAGGCCTGATCGCGGAAGCCGGTGTTCCATGCCCCTACCCGCTTCCCGTCTCTGGGATAGAAATCCATGTAAAGCAATCCGATATAACTGCCATCGGCCTCCTTCACTTCCCAGGCTTCGACTTCCTTGTGGTAAACAGGAACATCATCGCGCTTCACGAACTGAAGTCCGTAGAGCTCTTTGGCTACATAAAAAATCCCGTTCCGGATATTGTCGAGGCTGAAATAGGGTTTTGTAGCCGACTCATCCAGATCGTACTTTTCCTTACGCAGCTTTTCGGCATAATACCACCAGTCCCACGAAGCAAGCTGAAAGCCTCCGTTTTCGCGGTCAATGATCGCCTGCATGGCCGCCTTTTCGCTTTTTGCCACCTCGAGCGCAGGCTTCCACACTTTTTCCAGGAAGCTGTACACCTCCTGAGGCGTCTTTGCCATATTCACATCGATTACATAAGCCGCATGATTATCAAAGCCCAGCAGCTTCGCCCTTTCATCGCGAAGACGAACGATTTTGGAAATAATTTCCTTGTTGTCGGCCTCGTTGTTGTTGTTTCCGCGCATGAAATAGCCGCGGTAAATCTTCTCCCTGAGTTCACGGTTCTCCGCATACTGCAGGAAAGGGATCATGCTGGGTTTCTGAAGCGTGAACACCCACTTTCCTTCCATACTGTCTTTTGCTGCCTCTTCGGCGGCACCCGCAATCACGTCATCGGGCAGGCCCTTCAGGTCTTCTTTATTCCCGATAACCAGACGGAAGTTTTTATTGGTTTCGGCCAGAAGATTCTCGCCAAACTGCAGATCCAATGTTGAAAGCTGCTGATTAAGCTCCCGCAGCCTTGCCTGTTCGGCATCGGGCAAGCCGGCCCCGTTGCGGACAAAGTCCTGATAATATTTTTCCGCGGCCCGGATCTGTTCGTGATCCAGCCCGGCGCTGTCACGCTGCTCGTAAACCGACTTTACCCGGCCAAACAACTCCTTGTTCAGCATCACGTTATCCTGGTGTTCTGTTACCTTAGGATATATTTCACGCGCCAATTTCTGCATTTCCTCGCTCGTCTCGGCCGAGTTTAGGTTGTCAAAAACAAGCATCACCCGCTCCAGCAAATCGCCCGATTCATCCAGCGGCAAAATGGTATTGGCAAAGGTTGGTGCTTCCTTTGAGGAAACGATGGCGCTGATTTCCGCATCATGCTGTCTGATGCCTTCAACGATAGCCGGCATATAATGCTCCAGCCTGATCTGCTCAAACGGAGGAGCTTCCAGAGGAGTCTTGTAATCAGAGAAAAAAGGATTTTTCATGTCTGTTTCATTTGATGAATGACAGGCCACAAAGGTAATAAGCAACAAAACAGGTAAAACTTTTTTCATAGGTATAAATTTTCATTAATGGTTTCTGCAAATTCCGTATCTTATCTTGTTTCAAATTGTTAACAGCATGGAATGAGCTTGAAAATCAGAACACAGATTTCGCATTAAAGATAAGAAAAAGCGGCAGTAGCAGGCAATCTTTATTTTATCGTAAATCTTTCCCGTCCCCCGGCAATTATTCAGCGAACTCCATTTGCCTCAGCTTAAAAATTGCTTACTTTTGACGGTCTCATAAAGAGATGTGAGCATCTAAAGCATTTGCGATCATGAACATTTCATATAAGTGGTTAAAAGATTATATCGACATTGACCTCACCCCCGGCCAGGTGGGCGCCTCACTGACCCAGATCGGGCTGGAAACCGGCAGCATAGAAGAATTTGAAACCATCAGGGGCGGACTCCGCGGACTGGTTGTCGGGAAGGTGATTACCTGCGAAAAGCATCCCGACTCGGATCATCTCAGCAAAACAACAGTCGACGTGGGAAACGGCCAGATCCTTCCCATCGTGTGCGGAGCTCCGAACGTAGCTGCGGGACAAAAAGTCATTGTTGCCACGATCGGCACCACGCTGTATGACGGGGACAAGGAATTTCAAATCAAAAAGTCGAAAATCCGGGGTGAAGTATCGGAAGGAATGATCTGCGCCGAAGATGAGATCGGAATCGGGAAAGATCATCAGGGTATCCTGGTGCTGCCCGACAGCGCCGTGGTGGGAACCCCGGCTGGCGCTTACTTTGGTGTGGAGTCGGATTACT
>JBDKTZ010000257.1:0-3361 GCA_039679975.1 Prolixibacteraceae bacterium | reverse complement strand
TCGAAAAAGAAGAAGAATACAGGCAGCTGGTCGGAGAATTTATCAAGAAACAGGAAACCTAAAAGTTATCCGATTGATATATCATCAGGGTATTATCTCTGAATTTTTCCGGATTTTTTCTTCCAGGCTCCTGATGGCAGTCAGCACAGTTGCCATTTCGGAGCGTCCCTCCGGCATTTCCCGGCTGATATAGGCATAAAACTTCCATATTTCCAGGACATCATTCACCCCAACGGTATACGGTTCATAGACCGGGTTCAACGATTTCAGCAGGATCGTTGAACTTGCCTGAACCGTTACCAGCTTGAACACGAAATCCTGCTGTCCTTTCAAAATAACAATACAGGGTGTTTCCGGCTTAACAGCGGTCCAGTCGGCCACATATTGCGTAATGATATCACTGTTCTCAGGCACAGGCAGCATCGAATCGCCGGTCAGCGGAAAAATGCGGAAAGTACTCTGAGCCGGCAGGTTGGGAAGGGAACACTTCGGCAAAGAGGCGATAAACTCCGGATCATGGTATCCCGCCATATAACCTGCTTTTGCCTTCACCGGCACATACTCGACGTTTTCATTGTTGGACCGGTCGACCGAAATAGCCAGCACACGAAGGTTACCACCCCGGATATACACATCGTTCCCGGCCTCCAGCTCCCGGATCTTCAGTTCACCGAGTTTGGAAAGCTCAATTTTCAACAGGGTGTCGATGCTGATTTTGAAAAATTCTGAAAAATTCAGGTAATCTTCCGGCTGCGGCGACCTGGTGTTCCCGGCCTCCAGGGCTGCAAGTTTTGCACGGGTCAGTCCCAGCCGGACAGCAAGAGCTTCCTGGCTCATTTTCCTGCGCTCCCGGAGAAATTTGATATTCCCCGCGAAAAAAATCTTTGGTACTTTGAAATCCATGTGTTATATTTAGAAACAATACTTTGTTGCCAATAATAACAAATATAGAAACAAATTTCAATTGATGAAGGAGTTGATCGAAAAAAAAGCTATCATCCGGCAATTGCAGGAGAAGATACTTGCCCTGGAGGGGTTCATCCCCCATCCGGACGGCCGGCAGCTCGATTTCGGGCTGGGACCGGTAAATGCGGCATTCCCCGCCGGCATTTTTCCTACCGGGGCCGTGCACGAGTTCATTAGTTCCACGGAAACCCGTGCCGCCGCAACCAACGGATTTATATCCGGACTGCTGTGCACGCATATGAAAAATGGCGGCATCTGCCTGTGGATCAGCACCCGGCGCAGGCTGTTCCCGCCGGCGCTGAAATTTTTCGGGATCCCGCCGCATCGGGTCATCTTCATCGACATCAGGCGGGAAAAAGATGTTCTTTGGGTCATGGAGCAGGCGCTCAAATGCAAAGCGCTTGCGGCTGTTGTTGCCGAGTTGCGGGATCTCAGCTTTGCAGAATCGCGACGGCTGCAACTGGCCGTGGAAGACAGCCGGGTGACCGGTTTTTTACACCGGTGCATGCCGCGGACGGAAAGTACGCTGGCCTGCGTGTCCCGGTGGAAGATCAGTCCGATGCCCGGGCAGACGGAAGGACTGCCCGGGGTAGGATTTCCCCGATGGAAAGTGGAACTGACAAAAATCCGTAACGGCAGGCCGGGAAACTGGCAACTGGAGTGGAGAAATGGGGCATTCAGACATGTACCGGTCCAAAAGCAGGCTGTTCCTCTCCCCGGATTAATTAAAAGAGAGCACTATGCCTAAACGCTACCTGTCCATCTGGTTTCGTCATTTTGCCGCCGACAGGCTGGCCAGGCTCCGTGCGGAACTCCGCAACAAGCCTTTCCTCCTGTATGCGCCCGAACGGGGGCGCATGGTGGTCAGGGATCCGGGCCTCGCCCTGGAAAAGGAAGGAATTGCACCCGGCATGGTGGTAGCCGATGTACGGGCTATACTTCCTTCGGTGGACGTTTTTCCCGATGATCCGACAGCGGAGGGAAAGCTGCTGAAAAACATGGCGGAATGGTGCCTGCGCTATACCCCAACAGCTGCTACCGATCCCCCTGACGGATTGATCCTCGATATATCCGGTTGTCCACATTTGTGGGGAGGAGAATTTCCTTATCTGAAAGCAATCACCAGCCGGCTCCGCAAAGGCGGGTACCAGGTGCGTACCGCCATAGCCGATACCATCGGCACGGCATGGGCCATGGCGCGCTACGGCAGCAACAATCCAATCGTCAAAGCCGGTGGACAGGAAGAGGCGCTCATGCTCCTCCCTCCCGCCGCTTTGCGGCTGGATACCGCTACTTTGCAGCGGATGGAAAAACTCGGGTTCAGTCAAATCGGGCAGCTTCTCCACATCCCCCGCACCAACCTGCGCAGGCGCTTTGGCGACACTCTGCTTACCCGCCTGGGACAGGCCCTGGGCACGGAACCGGAATCCCTGCAGGCGATTCAACCTGCTCCCGTTTATCAGGAACGGCTGCCCTGCCTGGAACCCGTTTGTACGGCTGCCGGGATTGAAATCGCCCTCAAACGCCTGCTGGAAACCTTATGCGAACGTCTTTTCAGAGAAGGAAAAGGTATGCGTACAGGTACCTTCAAAGGATATCGTATCGATGGTGAAACCGAACAGATCAGTATCGGCACCAACAGACCCTCCCGGAATGCAGCGCATTTATTTAAATTATTTGAACTTAAAATCCCGAATATAGAACCGGCGCTCGGGATCGAACTGTTCACCCTGGAGGCCACGCTTGTGGAAGATTTCAGTGAAACACAGGAGGCCTTATGGAATATGGAGAACAGCAACCAAACGGCCATCGCTGAATTACTGGATCACATTGCCGGCAAAGTGGGCATGAAGGCCATCCACCGTTATCTGCCGCAGGAACATCACTGGCCGGAATGGTCCGTGAAGGAAGCTTCCTCTCTGACAGAAAAACCGGTAACGGAATGGCGTACCGACCATCCCAGACCCCTTCATCTATTACCCCGCCCTGAGCCCATTGAGGTGATGGTAGTCCTGCCCGATTATCCGCCGTTGCATTTTCGGTACAAAGGAGAACTGATCAAGATTACCCGGGCCGACGGACCGGAAAGGATCGAACAGGAATGGTGGCTTCAAACAGGATCACCGAGAGATTACTACCGGGTAGAAGATGAAAACGGGGCGCGTTACTGGCTGTTCCGGCTTGGACTGTACGGGAACGGAAAACCACAGTGGTTCCTCCACGGATTTTTCACCTGACAGGAACGCATAAAACACACGGATTCGCGCGGATTAAGCAGGGGCAGATCAGGGAGCAAGAAATTAACGGATTTTTCAAAATGGATTACACGGAATTACAGGTCACCACGAATTTTTCTTTCCTTCGGGGAGCTTCACATCCGGAGGAAATGATCGAA
>JBDKTZ010000163.1:0-1895 GCA_039679975.1 Prolixibacteraceae bacterium | reverse complement strand
CGGGGGAGGCAGTTCGCGAACCGTGTCGGCCACTCTGTCGGCCAAAGCCATCAAGGCAGGCGGGGCCATTTCCCTGACCGGGACATCATTTAACCTGAGTGCGGCCGAAGACGGGATCCACTCCGATACCGGCATTACGATCGACGGCGGAACTTACACGATTTCAGCCGACGACGATGGCATTCACGCCACCTCCGATATTACTTTTGAAAGCGGCGAGATCGGCATTACCAAATCGGTAGAAGGGGTAGAAGGAAAACTGATCACCGTAAACAGCGGAAACATCAGCGTCGTGTCAAGCGACGACGGTTTTAACGGTACTGCCGGAACACAGAGCGAACAAAACGACGGGAGTTACATCTATATCAACGGCGGAACTGTCATAATCAACAGTACTACAGGAGATGCACTCGACAGCAACGGCAGTATTGCCATGAAAAGCGGGACAGTCATCCTGCACGGGCCGAAGTCTTCGCCCGAGGTAGCCATCGATTGTAATGGTACCTTCAACCTGTCGGGCGGATTCCTGGTTGCCTCAGGCCCCAGTTCGCAGATGTTCGAGGGACCCTCTTCATCCTCTTCCCAGAAATCGGTTATGCTGGTATTCCGCTCGTCAAATGCGGCATCAACGATCTTTAACATGCAGGACAGCAACGGTAAATCGCTGGTCACCTTTAAACCCGCAAGAGCTTACAGCACGATGATCTTCTCGTCGTCCGAGCTCGTGTCGGGTCAGACCTTTTCGGTTTATACCGGAGGGAGCACGACCGGTAACGAAGCCGGCGGATTGTACACCGGAGGCACCTACAGCGGCGGCACTCTCCGGCAAACGATCAGTGTTTCAGGAACAATAACCAGTGCCACGATAAATTAACACACCATGATGTATACTGATCCGGACACAGACATCCGGCAGAAGTTGAATCCGGACAGCCGGGAACTGCTTAAAAACTTCACTCCCATTTCGCTGGCGGACATGGAACAGGTAAAACTGATGGACCGGTTCGACTCCAAATACTGGCTGCATGCCCGTTTGCTGCCTTCCCTGCTGGAGTCGATGTGCAGGAACTACTTCATTCTGGATGTTGAAGGAATAAGGGAACAACGCTATAAAACTATTTATTTTGACACGCCGGCAAACGGTTTTTACCTGACTCACCATAACGGAAAACAGAACCGGATAAAGATCAGAAAACGGGAATACGAAAATTCCAGACTGGCTTTCCTGGAAATCAAGTTCAAATCGAATAAGGGAAAAACAAGTAAGATACGTATCCCGACCGACGCTTTCTCCCCGGTATTGTCGGAAAGGGAAAAAAATTTTATCAACTGTACCTGCGGATACAGGATCGATGCCCTTGCTGTAAAATCGTTCAACCACTTTAACCGGATCACCCTGGTGAGCAGGCAAATGAACGAACGATGCACCATCGATACAAATCTTCTTTTTGGAAATCTGCAGACCTGTCGCACGATAAAAGACTTAGTTATCATCGAGCTGAAACAGGAATGCTATGGGAAGAACACCCGGCTGGCAAAATGGCTAAAAACCAGCCGGGTCTATCCGGAAGGATTCAGCAAATATTGCATTGGCCGGGCGCTCAGCGAGCCGTTGTTAAAACGGAATAATTTCAAACCAAAGATCCTGTCATTGGAAAAATCCTATAGCAAGGCGGAGACTGCCGCTGAGGTGTGGCCGATGAAGCCGTCCGGAACCGGATGTATTCTTGAACTAACCGGTAATAAACTTCTGAAAACACTCACAGCACCGGCTCATTTACATACCTCCGACAGGCCATTCAAACAAGAAAATAAAAACTAAAAAATCATGGAAAACCAGATCATTCATCCTTTTCATTTCTTTCTTTCCCAAATCCGGATCTTTGACATTAAAC
>JBDKTZ010000577.1:0-15822 GCA_039679975.1 Prolixibacteraceae bacterium | reverse complement strand
TGAACTGGTTGGCCGGAATTAAGGCCCTCCCCAATGGGAATATCCTTGTAAGCAATTGGCTGGGACACGGAAAAGCAGGTGAAGGAATTCCCGTCTTTGAAGTGTCGCGGGAGAAAAAAATTATTTTCTATTATACCGATCATGTTCGTACCCATTCAATTTCCAATGTATATCCGGTCTTTGAATAATTTAAAACTAAAAAAATGAAACCGATTAAAAGTGTTGTACTGGCTGTTTTATGCTTTTTCGCAGTTGTGCCCTGCTTCTCGCAGCAACAAAAAAAAGCAAGCTTATTCCTAAATCTTCCCGAATATTGTAACACTCCCGATGGAATGACTCTGGCAAAAGACGGTAATATTTATCTGTCTTGCCCGAATTTCAATAACCCTTTGTTCCCAGGTCTGATCATGAAGATCAGCCTGCAAAACGAGCTTTCTGTTTTCTACGCGATGCCGGCCCACCCGGAAACCAAGATGGCCTGCCCGATGGGGCTTGATTTTGGTCCGGACGGCAATTTATATATTGCCGACAACCAGTATTTTTACAACAAAGATCACAAATCGCGCCTGATGCGGATTGTTTTCAAAAACGGGATCCCCGTTAAAAGCGAAGTGGTGGTCGAAGGAATGAACCTGGCTAATGCCGTGATCTGGAAAGGGAACAGTTGCTATGTGACAGAAACCCGGCTGAACCTTTCGGGCGAAGACGGTACCAGTTGTATCTACAGTTTTCCGTTGAGTGAGATGAATAAGGGAACCATCAGTCTGAAACCAGGCAAAGCCGATTCCCACCTCATCGCCGATTTTAAAACAGCCTATGCCAACCGGGGTGACTGGGCGGGCGCCGATGGAATAACCATGGATTCGAAAGGTAACCTATATACCGGCAATTTTGGGAATGGTGTGATATCGAAAATAACGTTTAACCCCGATGGATCGGTTAAGTCAAATAAAATATTTGTCCAGGACAAAACTTTCACCTGTTGTGACGGTATTTTCTACGATGCAGTAAAAGATGTGATATACGTGGCCGATTCCGAAAAGAATGCCATCCGGGTAATAAATATGGATGGCAACCTAACTACTCTGAGCGAAAATGCTGACACAAACGGTGCCGATGGCGGCATGGACCAGCCTTGCGAAGTGTTGGTCCGGGGCAACGAAATGATTATCTCCAACTTCGACATGCCCTTCCCTGGTTTGAAGAACACAGCCTTTGATGCACCTTATACGCTTAGTGTCATCAAATTAAAATAGAAAAAAAATGGATCAGACACTTAAAGGAAAAGTGGCCCTGGTTACTGGTGCCGCAGGTGCTATAGGGAAAAGTGTTGCACAGGAATTGGTAAACAGCGGCGCAAAAGTATTTATTACAGACCTCCACCAGGAGGCAATTGAAACTGTTGCCAGTGAAATTGGATGTAAAGGTCAGGCTGCCAATGTATGTGTCGAGACAGAAGTAAAATCGGTCGTTGACGCAGCAATCAAAGTTTATGGTACTGTTGATATACTGGTGAATGTAGCCGGAACCATCGGTACTTCTCCGGTCGAAAACATAACTGAAGAAGTTTGGGATCAGATTTTTGCTGTCAACTGCAAAGGCACATTTTTCTTTACCAAGCATGTTGTACCGGTTTTAAAAGAGAAAAAGAAAGGGAAAATCATCAACTTTTCATCAAAATCGGGTAAAACCGGCTCAGCGTTAATGAGCCATTATTGTGCGGCAAAAGGAGCCATCATTTCATTTACGCAGGCACTGGCTTACGAGTTGGCGCCTTACCAAATCAATGTAAACTGCATTTGCCCTGGAATTACCGACAATACGGGCGTTTGGAATACCTGCTCCGAAGGTTATATCAAAGACATGAACCTGCCTAAAGACGAAGTTGTGAAGAAATTCACTGCCAAAATTCCTCTTGGACGACTGGCTTCCGTAAAAGATGTCACCTCAGTTGTTGCTTTTCTTGCTTCGGAAGGTGCTGATTATATGACAGGACAAGCCATTAACGTGACTGGTGGAAGGGAAATGCATTAATTAATCGCAAGAATAAGATATGTACACAAAAGAACAAGTTGCTGCAACCATTGATCATGCGGTTTTAAAACCTGATTTTGGAGACAGAGAGTTAAAAGAACATGCACAAATGTGCCGTGATCTGGGTGTTTACAGCATGTGTGTAAAGCCATGCGATGTGAAAGCAGCCAAAGAATTACTGCAAGGCAGTGGAGTGAAAGTATCTTGTGTCCTTAGCTTCCCGCATGGAGCCGATACTTCGGAAGTAAAAGCTTTTCAGGCAAAAGATGCTATTGAAAACGGGGTTGACGAAATCGATATGGTAATGAACATTGGCCAGTTTCTTTCCGGAAACTACGATTATGTCGTGAACGATATCAAAGGAGTGACAGATACAGCCCATCAACGAGGTGTGTTGGTTAAAGTAATCCAGGAAAGCGGGTTCCTTAGCCTCGAACAAGTGGCCAAAGCCTGCGAGCTTTCTTACCAGGCAGGCGCCGATTTTGTAAAAACATCCACGGGTTTCGGACCTGGTTCTGCCACACCCGAAATTGTTGAGGTGATGTTAAAAACCGTCGGTGACAAAATGAAAGTAAAGCCCTCGGGAGGTATCCGTGACTGGGCAACTGCTGTTGGCTATCTCGAACAAGGAGTACACCGGCTGGGCGTTGGTTCTGCCAAAGCTGTTCTGGAAGGAAACCCGGCTTTAGAAAATTATTAAAGATAGCTTCATGAAAGCAGTCAGGTACTATGCCCCGTTGGATGTCCGGGTTGAAGAAACCCCGGTCCCTAAAACCAAAGCAGGCGAGATATTGGTCAAAGTCGATGCATGCGCAGTATGCGGATCCGACCTGAAAACCTTTAACGTGGGTAATCCGCGAATGAAACCACCCATCACCATGGGACACGAATTTACAGGACTTATCGTTGAAATCGCCAAAGATGTACCCGGATTTTCCATTGGCGAAAGGGTAGTTATGGCCACCAGCATTAGTTGCGGCCAATGTTTATACTGCCAAAAGGGCTGGAGCAACCTATGCGTTCAACTCGAACCAATGGGCTTCTTTTACAATGGAGGAATGGCCGAATATATGGCTATTCCTCCAAAAGCAATTGCGAATAAACATGTGGTAAAAGTTCCCCAAAATATCGAGCCCGAATATGCTGCATTGGCCGAACCTTTAAGTTGCGCCGTTAACTCGGTACAGCGTAGTAATGTAAAAAAAGGAGATTTTGTACTGGTCATGGGTGCCGGACCGATGGCCATTCTGAATGCTCTGGCTGCGAAAGAGTTCGGTGCATCAAAGGTATTTATGACAGAATTAAACCCTGCCCGTTTGAAACAAGCCGGTCAGTTCGATATCGACCGGCTGATTAATCCGGAAACAGAAGACCTTGAAAAAATCATAAAAGAAGAATCCAACGGATATGGGGCAGATGTTGTGATTGTTGCTGCGCCTGCAGCCCAACCTCAGGAAGAAGCCTTGAAACTGGTTCGTAAAAGGGGAACGGTTTGCCTTTTTGCATCGTTACCGGCCGGTAAAAACAATTTGACCATTGACAGTCGATTAATTCATTACAACGAGCTTCAGCTAACAGGTAGCAGCGACTCAACCACAAACGATGTTCGGAAAGCGGTTGAAATACTGACAAAACCTGAATTTCCGGTACAAAAAATTGCCTCTCACTTGATGGGATTGGACGATATCCATAAGGCATTCAAATTAATGATCAGCGGAGAAGCTTTGCGTGTTGTACTAAAACCCTGACACATAGTGACATGGAGACAAATCTAAAAGGCAAACTTGTTTTGGTTACCGGAGGAAGCCGGGGAATTGGCAAAGCAATATGCAGGGCATTTGCAGCCGAAGGCGCGAAGGTTGCTATTAACTACGTACGCAGCAAAGAACTGGCTGATGATCTGTCTGCGGAAATTAAAACCAATCTTGGTGTTGAAGTGATCTCGGTAGGCGCCGATATGTCTAAAGAGTCTGAAGTGGTCGCCATGATCAGGCAGGTGGAAACGGAACTTGGATCCATTGATGTACTGGTCAATAACGCTGCTTATTGTCCGAGCGGCCCGATTACTTCCTATACTTCAGACGAGTGGGAGAAGACCTTTGCCGTTAATGTTACCGGCATGTTTGTTGCCAGCCGCGAACTGATTAAAAAATGGCTGGCTGTCGAAAAACAGGCTTGTATAGTGAATATCGCATCTCAGGCGGCTTTTCGCGGATCAACTACCGGACATTTGCCTTACGACAGCAGCAAAGGCGCGATGATTTCATTTACCGTCGGACTTGCACGGGAAGTGGCCAGGCAGGGAATCCGTGTAAATGCCATTGCTCCAGGCCTGGTTCGCACCGAAATGGTGGCCGAAACCTGGGAGAAAAAGAAAGAAAAGTATCTGGAACGAATACCTCTTTACCGGATTGCAGAACCGGAAGAAATCGCCCGGGTGGCAGTTTTTCTGGCCTCTTCGGCAGCAAGCTATATTACCGGCGCCACCATCGATGTAAGTGGTGGCATGGTGATGCGATAATAAATCAAACAACTGACTTAAAAATGAAACTAAACCAGGTTTATATCAAGCTTTGGCTAATGATGTTCCTGCAATTCATGCAGTTTGCGGTATGGTGGGTTCCACTTGCAGCATATTTAACCAATCTTGGGGTAGGCGATATGCAAAAGGCGCTCATTTTAAGCTCAATGGCTATTGGGTGTATTGTTTCTCCCATTGTGGGTGGATTGGCTGATCGCTATTTTTCAGGCGAAAAAATCCTGTCGGCGTTAAATTTTCTGACCTCTCTCTTATTGACAATTGCAGGGTTTCAGTCAAATCCTGATATCATCTTTATACTGTTACTGTTGGCCATGTTGGCCTATATGCCCGGTTGGGGATTGACCAGCGTAATAGCGATGACTCATTCGCCCTCGGAACAGTTTCCGCGAATCCGGCTTGCCGGTTCGGTTGGGTGGGTGGCATCTGGAATTTTCAGCCTTGTGGCTGCACGATTTTTTAACGTCGAATTCGACGGAACGAACTTGCCGCTGTTCTTTGGCGCTGCCCTGTCGTTTCTTGCTGCATTGGTAAACCTGACTTTGCCACCGACACCGCCACAAGCCAAGGGGCAAAAGAATTCACTGGGACAAGCTTTAGGATTAAAGACGATTAGCCTGATGAGAAACAAGGATTTCGCCATTTTCATTGTTGCCTCGTTTCTCGCCTTCATTCCTTTCGCTCTTTACTGGTCTTACCTGTCACAGTTTTTACAGAGTATCGGGTATAAATATCTCACTGTAACCATGAATTTTGGTCAGATTACCGAAATGCTGGTTTTATTTTTTGTTCCGACGATTATTAAGCGGTTTGGCCTGCGCCTGACCATGATTGTTGGATTGGCCGCATTGTTGTTTAGGTACGTGGCTTTTTATTATGGTACAGTTTCAGGACTCGACTGGATCTTATTTACAGGTATTCTGGTACATGGAATCATTTTCGGATTTTTCAGCCTTGGAGGCCAGGTTTATATCGACAAGGTAGCTCCTCCTTGCTTAAAAGCTCAGGCACAAGGCTTTATTTTTCTAATCACCTTTGGCATTGGGATATTAGTTGGGAATTTCCTGGGGGCATGGTTAATCCAGTTATATACCATCATCGATAATGCCGGCGTTAACAGAGTTCAATGGGATAAGATATGGGCTATATCAAGCATCATCTCCTTTTCCGTACTTCTGTTTTTCACTTTGTTTTTTAACTATAAAAGGGAATCGCTCAATGAACGGATATCTGCTGGGAATAGATAATGGAGGAACAGTTACAAAAGCGGCCCTGTTCAATACAGAGGGGCATGAACTGGCTGTGGCGTCACGAAAGGTAAAAATCATACAGATGTTTTCTGGTTGGAATGAACGGGATGCCAACCAAATGTGGAACGATACCTGTAATGTTATTCATGAAGTATTACATAAATCGAGAGTGAACCCTTCTGAAATACTTGCTGTTGCATGTACCGGCCACGGCAATGGATTGTACTTGGTTGATGCAAATGGCAATCCCGTCCGTAATGCGATCAATTCAACCGATACCAGGGCGCAAAAATACATTGACGAATGGAGAACGACAGGCGTAGGAGAAACGGTCCGTCCTTATACCGCACAAAGTTTATGGGCGGGACAGCCTAATGCCCTTTTATCCTGGTTGAGGGATCAAGAACCGCATACCCTTCAACAAGCGAAGTGGATGCTAATGGCAAAGGATTTTACACGGATGAAACTCACCGGAGAATTCTTCGCTGAGATTACCGACATGTCCGGGACAAGTCTGATGAATATTCGCAAAAGGGATTATGACGATCGTGTTTTAAATATTTTCGGATTAGAGGAACTTCGCAACTTATTACCCCCGCTGATCGGATCAGCCGATCTTTCCGGAAGGATTTCCTCAAAAGCAGCCTCTGAGACAGGCCTGAAAGCAGGCATCCCGGTGGCCGGAGGTATGTTCGATGTTGATGCCTGTGCCCTTGCATCCGGCATCATAGATGAAGAACAGATCTCTCTGGTATTAGGGACCTGGGGCAATAACCAGTATATTGCAAAAGAACCACTGATAGATAAAGACCTCTTCATGTCGAGTATATATAGTATTCCGGGCTGGTATCTGATACTGGAAGGAAGCCCCACATCAGTAAGCAATCTTGACTGGTTTGTTAAAACATTCTTATCCAGGGAAAAAGAAGAAATGGATGACCGGCTCTTCGATTGGATGGACTCCCTTGTTTCGTCTGTAACACCGGAAGAAACAAATGTTATTTTTCTTCCATTCATTTTCGGGTGCAACGAAAAGGCCGACCTAAAGGCATGTTTCTATGGCTTGGATGGAGATACAAACCGTAGCATGTTACTGCGGTCGGTATATGAGGGTATCGTGTTTTCGCACAGGCATCATATAGAACGATTACTGAAATTCAGGGACAAGCCCAGAGTAATTCGTTGCAGTGGTGGCGCAACTCAAAGTAAAGTATGGATGCAACTATTTGCCGACATCATTGGCGTTCCGATAGAAATTTCGGAAGGAACACAGGTTGGTGCCATGGGGGCAGCAATGGCTGCCGGAGTGTGTGCAAGAGTTTATAAGGATTTCCCGGAGGCTATTGTAAAAATGACACGAATCAGACAACAATTTGAACCTGATAATAATTGGTCAGCAACGTATGAAAAGAAGTATCAACAATACAAAAGCTTCGTTCGACAAATTATGACTTGCAGCTAAGCCCGTTTCGAAATCTACAGCTTATAATCATAGGAACGACTTAATGGTAAAACAGGTATTATTTGGTGGAACCTTCACAATGGCTGGCCAATTATATCTGATGCAATCGTTGATTATTACAACAGTAAAAAACTGGCCTATTACTACATCCGGCAAGTTCAGCATAATGCCTGCCTGATGATCCCCCGGACTTCGCCCCTGCAAATCAGGGACGATTACTTTTTGAGGTAGAAAAGTGAATATTTTTCCTACATTTACTGCTCTAAATGGAAAAAAATGTATCTCAATCAGGCAAATAGCTTCAATGAGATTTACAGTACATTTTACAGGAAGTCTTTCTTATATGTGAAATCGTACGTTCATGACGATATGGCTGCCGAAGATATCGTATCTGACGCTCTTATTCGATTGTGGGAACGAATGAAACAGGAAGCGGTCGAACCTGCCAGCCCGCTTTTGTTTTGCATTCTAAAAAACAGTGCCCTCGACTACCTAAAACATCAAACCATCAGGCGGGACGTTCAAAGTACGATAGAAAAAACATTATTCAGAGAGATGGAAATCAGAAAAGTATCTCTTGAAGCCGACGACCCGAATGAGATTTTTTCAAAAGAGATACAACAGATCATTCAAACGACACTCCAATTGCTTCCGGAAAGGACAAGGGAAATATTTCTGCTAAGCCGTTTCGAAAATAAATCGCACAAAGAAATTGCGGCTTTATTTGATGTTTCGCAGAAAGCTGTTGAATATCATATTACGCAAACAATCAGAGAATTAAGAGTAGCGTTAAAAGATTACCTCCCGTTCATCGGATTTTTATCCTTCCTGAATAATTAAAAAAAAGCTAAGATTGGTTAGGGAAGTACCTGTTTCAATCGTATTGTTGACAATCACGGGAAATTTCAATGCACCGGTAGATGAAAATTAAACTTTTGAAGAATGGAAGAACTTCTTTTGAAGTACATAAAGGGGGATTGCACCGACGAAGAAAGGGTGATCATTACCAAGTGGCTGGACTCTGACCCTCAAAATATGAAAGAGTATCTTGCGTTGCGGAAATTGAATGCTATTTTGATCTGGCAGACTGATCCGGATGTTGCCCATCAGGAGAAATCCAAAGGGGAAATATCTGTCAGGCAAGGAAACAGGTACTATATCGAAGCCATTAAAATAGCGGCTATATTCGTTTTAGCTGTTTTAGTCTCCCGTTATCTTGTGCCGGATCAGATGCAAAACAAGACGATACCCGTAATGCAAACCATACATGTTCCTGCCGGGCAACGCGCCGAAATCACACTGGAAGATGGTACCCGGGTATGGCTGAATGCAAATACGACCTTGACTTTTCCTAATCAGTTTTCAGGTAATACTCGCGAAGTAAAGCTCGCCGGCGAAGGGTTTTTTAATGTGACTTCCGATAAATTAAAGCCATTTATAGTCAGTACCGCCAAATACGACGTGAAGGTCTGGGGAACAAAATTTAATCTAATGGCTTATTCTGATGCCGGAACTTTTGAAACCTCGCTTCTTGAAGGTGCTATAGAAGTATTAAAACAGGGCAGTTCAACAGGAATTATGCTTAAACCGGATGAACAGGCCTATTCAAGGGACGGGAAAATGGTTATTGCTCCAATCCGGAATAAAGGGCATTTTCTATGGACCGAGGGTATCTTAAGTTTTGATGATACGCCTTTTCCCGAGCTCGTGAATCAGCTCGAACTTTATTTTGACCTTGATATAGAGGTTAAAAATAACCAAATACTGAATTATCACTGTACCGGAAAGTTTCGAACAAAGGATGGGGTTGAACATATATTAAAGGTACTTCAAATGGAGAATGAATTCTCGTACCGGAAAGATGATAAATTAAATAAGCTCACGATTGAATGAACTAATACCAAACTCCTAAAACAAAAAGCATATGACGTAAACAAATCAGGAAAAAACCGGAAGGTGCTCGCAACACCTGCCGGTTAACGGTCGATACCTGACCTGCTCTCTAAAACAATTCAAGTATTAACAACCAAACAACAAATGTATGAAAAATTATTTGTCAGAGGAATTCTTTGACTCAACAAGACAATTGTTATTAAAGATGAGGACAACATGCATATTGGTAATCGTTTTCGCATCTTCGCTTTTAGCGACCAATGTCAATTCACAGGGTGCCAAAGTGAATATTAATCTTAAAAACGCTTCTGTTATTCAGATAATCCGGGCTATCGAAAATCAGACCGATTATCTTTTCGTGTATGATAAAAATGAAATAGATCTGACCAGGCTGGTCAATGTAAATGTCGAAAATCAATCGGTTGTCGATGTGCTTTCTGCAATATTTAATGGTACCGATGTAAAGTACGGTATGGTCGGCTCAAACGTCGTACTGATGCCCGATAAAACCGTTCAGCAGCAATCCTTCAATATCTCCGGGCGTGTTACAGATTCTTCTGGTAATGTACTTCCGGGAGTTACTGTGGTAATTCAAGGTACAAGTAAAGGAACCATTACTGATGCTGTCGGCAATTATAATCTTGGGAATGTACTTGGTCATGCTACCCTGGTGTTTTCTTTCGTGGGAATGAAACAACAGGAAATCCCCGTATCAGGGAAAAATACAATTAATGTGACGATGACCGAGGAAACCATTGGCATTGAAGAAGTAGTTGCTGTTGGCTATGGGACACAACGCCGTACTGACATTACTGGTGCAATCAGCTCTTTAAGTCAGCAAAATTTTGCGAAACAGCAGGCATTTCGCGCGACAGATGCTTTACAAGGACGAATTGCCGGTGTTCAGGTGACGAACACATCGGGTAGTCCTTTCGCTGCTACAAAAATCCGCATTCGTGGAGCAAATTCAATAAATGGAGGAAATGATCCTTTATACGTCGTGGATGGAGTCGTTGGAGCCGGCATGCCTAACGTGGAAGATATTGAGTCGATCGAAGTGCTGAAAGATGCTTCGGCTACAGCTTTGTATGGTTCTCGCGGTGCCAATGGGGTGATCCTGATCAGTACTAAAAAAGGCGTTGCCGGTAAAACGAAAATAACAGTCGATTCATACGGAACACTGCAAACGCCATCGAAATATTACGATATACTGGATGCCGCAACATATGCCGAGGCATATAACTATACAGTGAACAGTACTGTTTTCTCGGCATCCGAAATTGACAACTTCAGAAAAAACGGAGGCACAGATTGGCAACGTGCAGTTCTTCAGAATGCCTGGATACAACGATATCGTTTAAATGTGAGCGGAGGTAATGAAAAGGCCAGATATTATCTCACCGCCGATTACAAAAGGCAGAGCGCAATGATCGTTAATAAACATGTGGAAGATTTCGGTATTAGCAGTCGCCTGGACGCAGATTTGTTTAAGAATGTAAAATTGGAATGGCTGGTGAGTATCCGCCGCTATCAAAACCGGAATAATGCTGCTTTGGACGGTGGTGGCGATGCAATTTTATTCAATGCATTGACTTACGGCCCTACTGATCCCATTTATATTGATGATGCAAAAACAAATTATCTGGTTATTGGGACGCAGGGACAATCGGGAAATAGCCCTGTGCTGGAAGCCCTGGAACGGGATTCAAGAGACAAAGGGATCAGGTCTTCTTCAAATATGGCGTTAACGTGGGAAATTATCAAAGGTCTGACAGCTCAGTATCGATTAAACCTGAACTACAGCACGAATGGATATTATGAATTTAAAAACAATCAATACAACCTTAGCAGGGGATCTACTGCAAACGGCAATAAAAGCGAAGGCACCAGTTATTTCCAAAACTTTGTTTTAAACTATAACAAATCGGTTAACAAACATAGTTTTGGCGCGACAGGCGTGATTGAAGGATATAAATATGAGGGGAACTCAGTGAGTTATTCTGATCAGGGATTTTTGAACGATTTCCTTGGTTATTGGGGAATAGGAACAGGAACATCTAAATCGAACAGTGTTGGTTACGGCAACGAGGGACTGTTTTCTTATGTGGGACGCTTAAATTATAATTATAGCGGCAAATATTACCTGACAGCCACTTACCGCGCAGACGGTTCATCTAAGTTTGCCGACGGAAACAAGTGGGGAAATTTTCCGTCAGCATCGGTCGCATGGCGGGCTTCTGAAGAGGATTTTGTTAAGAACTGGGGCGCTTTCTCAAATTTAAAAGTGCGCGCCAGCTATGGTGTAACCGGCAACCAGGCAGTAGGTCAATACTCTACCATCCCTCAGCTCGTGACCGACACCGGTAACGGCAACAACCCTTATTCTCCTTTCTACGATAATGCGACAGTGACGATTGGATATGCTCCAAGAACCGTCAATACAGAATTAACATGGGAAAGCACAAAACAATTTGATTTGGGAGTGGATCTGGGGTTCTGGGATGAACGATTAACGGCCACCATCGATTTATATAAGAAACACACTTATGATCTTTTGTTGACCGAAGCTGCGCCGTATTACCTCGGAGGCGACCAGATTACCCGGAACAAGGGTGAAGTTAACAATAAAGGAATTGAACTTGCTTTAACTTCGCTTCCCGTAATGACAAGAGATTTTAAATGGGAAGTAAGTGTAAATTTTGCCAAAAATGTGAATGAAATCGTCAACATTGGTCAGAAAGATCCGATCTATCTGAACGCCTCACAAGGAAATAATGACGGAACGTTGGATTCAAAAACCCATATCTTGAGAAACGGACTGGGTATGGGCACTCTATGGGGTTGGAAGTGCCTCGGGGTATGGCAGCAAAGTGAAGCAGCCGAAGCTGCTAAATATGGGCAAAACCCGGGCGATTGGAAGTACGCTGATCTCGATAACAATTATGAGATCGATGAAGAAGACAGGACCGTGATCGGTAACGGAACGCCCGATTTCTCCTGGGGACTGAATACAACCTTAACTTACAAAAACCTGGACATAAACCTGTTACTGCAGGGAGTGCAAGGTGCTGAAATGTTGAATGTTGTTTATGCCGCGACTTCAACAAGAGCAAGCCGTGCACCAAGTATTACGCTGCGCGAAGGATGGGAAAAAGCATGGAAGCCGGAAACTGAAACCAATGAGTTTGCGAATCCTCAAAGTACATCGGCAATGATGAAGTACAATTCTGACAGGTGGGTGCAAAATGCAAGCTTTATGCGTGTCAAGAACTTAAGCATTGGTTATACCTTTGACGAGAGCATTCTGAAATTAGGTAAAGTCCGAGTATATGTAAGCTCACAAAACCTTCTAACCGTTACAAAATATAAAGGTTTTGACCCGGAAGCGACGACTACGGCCGGAAGTGATACAGGCACCGGTGTCGATTTTGGGGCAAATCCGACTCCCAGGAGCTTCACGTTTGGGGCTCAGCTCAATTTTTAATTACCAAAATAATGCATGTATTATGAAACAGACATATATATTGTTGGCAGCGTTTCTGCTATTCTCTTGCTCTGATTATCTGAAAGAGGAACCGGAAACAATATTATCCCCCAATAACTTTTTTACTTCGGTTGATGATTTGACCCTGGCAACACATTCCTTATACGCCGTTTATCGGATCGGATATGGTGACTCCAGCGACGAAGTATTTTTGACAATCGGTTCTGACGACGTGAATTCTGACCGCTTCGTGTGGGACTGGGGACAATCTGACGTATTCTCGCAAAGCGACGGGATCAGCAGACTTCGGGATGCCTGGAGAATACCTTACTGGGGGATTACCCGCGCAAATTTTATCATTGAGAATTATGAAACTGTCCCTGTCAATTCGGCCGCAGAAGAGCAACTGAGAGATAATTGTGCAGGTCAGGCGTACTTTCAGCGGGGACATTGGCTTTTTTGGCTGGCAAAGTTTTGGGGCCCGGTTCCGATGCCCTTGGACAACAGTGGTGTCGCACTTCCGAAAAGCAGCGTTGAAGAACTTTTCAAGCAAGCTATTGCCGATCTGCAGATGGCTGAGACATTATTACCGGAAGAACAGACCGAATCGGTTTGGTTAACCGACAACGGGTTCAGCATGGTTCCGCATAAAGGAACCGCGAAGGCATGGCTGGCGCAGATTTATCTGCAGTCGGCCGGTTGGCCCCTGAAATGGGCGGAAAACTATGCCAAAGCCGCGCAAAAGGCAAAAGAGGTGATTGACAACCGTAATAAATACAAATTTGGCTTGTTACCTCTCGAAACGCTTTGGCAAGGAAAAGACGTATGGGATGAGGAATGTGTCTGGGGAATTCCATACCTGGGAAAAGGGAACAACGATAACTACACGATGCGTTGCCCGATGTCTCAAACCCCTGAAGAAGAAGGAGGCTGGGCCTGCGAATTAGCCGACATCTATTTCTTTGAACATTTTCCCAAAGGAGGCAGATTTGACGTAACTTTCCAAACCACGATCTGGATAAAGGATTCACCTTCAGATACCGAACTGGCAGCTTACGGAGATGAATCCAACTGGCCCACGCAAAATGCAGATTACACATGGTCTAACTTCACGCAGGAACAACTAAAAGCCGGAGAACGGTTTTACTGTAAACGTGCAAACGGAACAAAAAGCTGGCGCCGTCAGGTTTCCTGGGATGACCCGAGGACCTATCGCAGGCATCCCTACTATGCCAAACGTCGTTTCGACAATACCCTGCGCCAACATGACTGGAATTCCCGCGCAATTGATTCGGACGAATGGTTTTCCGGCCAAACTCAGCGCTGGATGCGTTTTTCGGAAGTATTGTTAATCTATGCCGAAGCAAAAGCAATGTCTGACGGACCAGATGCTTCTGCCTATGCAGCCTTCAATGAAGTTCGCAGAAGAGGCAAAGATTTGCCGGACCTTACCCAGGGACTGACTGCAGAACAGTTTCAGGATTCCTGTTTCTATGAAAGAGGAATCGAATTTTGCGGGCTGGAATATGGTACCCGTTGGGCCGATTTGCTGCGTTTCGAAAAGGTAGAACAGATGAATGCCAATCGGCTTTCAGGAGAAAATTGGTCGGATACGGGAAAACCAAAAGAAAATGCTTTGGACCATCCATTGTCCAAGTCCGACTATTACTTTAAAATTCCGGCTGATGAACAAGCCAAGGGAGGATGGAGTAGTAACGATGCTAAAACAGATCCGATATACCCGGTGAAATAAAATATAACATGGATGTAGCTTCTTCTTCATCAGGCGATGAAGAAGAAGCCATTCTGTTTCTCCGGAAGTTTGTGTATGAAGGAACAAAATGTCTTACTTAATGAAACCATTATGACAAAGTACATCGTTTTTTTTACAGTCATCTTCGCATTTCTGTATGGTAATGCAGAAAACAAACCTGATGGAAACATTCCTAAAAATGATCAGAGAAGTAAACTTCAATCCGCGAGTTCCAGGGCTAAACTTAATGCTGATGCAGAAATCCCGATATTGGCCTGGTTCAGTATACCTGCCTCTGCAACTTCGGCAGAACGCTATCGGGAAATGAAGGACGCAGGAATTACCTGTTCGCTCAGCTTTCTTCCCAATATCAATGAAGTAAAACGGGCATTGGATGCCGCCGAACAAGCAGGAATCAAATTACTGGTGTCCTGCCCCGAGTTGGAAAAGGATCCTGAAAAAACCGTAAAACAACTAATGGACCATCCGGCTATTGCGGGTTATCATTTAAGAGATGAACCTCCCATTCAGCTTTATCCCGAACTGGCAGCTTGGGCAAAAAAAATACAATCGGTTGACGACAAGCACTTTTGCTATGTAAACCTGTTTCCGAACTTGGCAAATGAAAAGCAGTTGGGAACAGAAAGCTATGAGAAGTATGTTCAGGAATACCTGGATCAGATCCCGGTCCAATTTGTATCGTTCGATTATTATCCTGTGTTTAAGAACCACATTAGTGAAAGTTGGTACAAAAATCTGGAACTGATTTCCAAAAAATCGAATGAGGCAGGGAAACCATTCTGGGCCTTTGTGCTGACTACCAATTACGACAACGATCACGTCACTCCTCAAACCCTTGCGGCCATGCGTCTTCAGGCATTTAGCAACCTGGCTTATGGTGCACAGGGAATTCAATATTTTACTTACTGGGCCGCAACTTCAGTCAATACTCCTCCCGCCGAGGATCAGAGGGGTGCCCCCATTACGGTAACAGGCAAACGAAGTATCGTGTACGACAGGGTAAAACAAATGAGCAAGGAAATACAAAATCTGTCGGATGTATTTTTAGGAGCTAAAACTATCAGTGTCAGGCATACCGGTCTGGACAGAATTCCGGATGGGACAATTCGCTTGACCAGCCTGCCCGAAGCAGTAAAAGTTTTCGACACACACGGAGCTCCTGCTTTAGTTTCGGTACTCGAAAAAGGTGAACGATCATTCTTCGTCATTGTGAACAAAGATTTTCAGAGTAACATGAAATTCACCATTTATGGAGATGATAGCCTGAAAAGAATACTAAAAGACGGAACCATCGTCCCGGCCAGTGCATATGAACCATCAATGGAACTCGATCCGGGAGACGTTGCAGTTTACATGTTTCCAACAGAAGAAAATCATAAATAAAAA
>JBDKTZ010000438.1:0-8494 GCA_039679975.1 Prolixibacteraceae bacterium | reverse complement strand
GTAATAAAATCATTGGCTTCACGCAATTCTTTGCATACGATCTGAAGCATGTGGTGGGAGAATTCCCAGTTATTTTGGATCAGGTAAATCAGCGTCTGGTATGGAATATGACAAAGAACTGCTTCTTCAATGACCTTCGAGGTGGTGCAGGCCAGTTCCTGACTTAGCAAAGAGCGATATGCGATAATTTCACCCTTTTTTGCGAAGCGTATGATCTGTTCTTTCCCGTCCATCCCCGTCTTAAAGATTTTTACAATCCCTCGGGTGACACAATAAAATCCTGTCAGTCTGCTTCCTTCCCGGTAGATAATACTTCCTTTTTTATAAAGCGAACAGGTTTTGTCGTAGTTTAGTTGAGAGAACTCGCTTTTGGTCAGTTTTTTAAACAATTGAAAGCCGGCTAAATTACTTTCTTCGTCAGTAGGTTTTCTGTTAGAGATTCTCATGTACCCCGAATTTTACTAAATTTAATACAAATTTGCTGAATGAGAATTTAAAGATACAATGAACGTTTTGATTAAGCGAGTGCAAAACCAAATTTATTTGGGTTTTGCCGAGTGTGAAAAACGACTAATGAAAATGAACGTTTTGATTAAGCGAGAGCAAAACCAAGTTTATTTGGGTTTTGCCGAGCGTGAAAAACGACTAATGAAGTGAACATTTAATCTGATAAAACTATTTATATAGATGTTTGTATACAGTAACAAAAAATTCCAAATTAAACCGATATGAAGCATATTGTTGACCTTAGCTGGAAACAAAATCTGGCATTTGAGACTGAAATGGATGGTCATCCGATGATCCTTGACGCTGCACCGGAGAATGGAGGTGATGATCTGGGACCACGTCCGAAGAAGCTTATGCTGGCAGCTTTGGCCGGCTGCACCGGCATTGATGTGATCTCGATCCTGAAAAAAATGAAAGTTATACCTGAAGCTTTTCATGTGATTGTGGAAGGTGATCTGTCCGAAGAACATCCAAAGAAGTATGAAAAAATGAAAGTGATATACCTGTTTAAGGGAAAAGACCTTCCTCCGGATAAACTGGAAAAGGCCATCCGGCTTTCAGAGGAAAAGTATTGCAGTGTCAGTGCAGTCTATCGGCAGGCGATTGTCATGACACGGGAGATCAGGATTGAGGAATAGAGGCGTGATCGCTTTTAAGGCCATATTTCAGCTGCATTTTCCGGCAGCGGGTCCAGCCGGATGAGCCTGATTTTGAAATCTGTCCGGTATTGTCCTTTTACTTCGAAAATACTTTTGAAATTCATCATTTTCTTGTTTTTTATGACTTTGTCAAAGTTTTTGATCCTGGAAGGGTCGGTCAGATAACGAACAAGGGCAATGTTACCAATATCGTTGTCGCAGAGCAGGAAAAGGATATTTCGTCCGTCATTCGTGATGAAACGGATCAGTCCTGCATATTCATAATTCAAATAGCCGTCACTGCGGTTGTCAAAGTGAAGCAAGGAGTCGGCAGTTTTGTACTCGAGCAGGCTGTTTGCAATGTCGTATTTCAATCCCATTTTTTCGACTGCCGGAGCTAATATCTTCAGGGTTTTAAAAGAACCGACAAAAATGACGTGCTGTCCTCTGAATTCGTCCATTCTCAGTCTTGAGGAATAATCCATTTTAATGTCGGGTCTTCCTCCAAGTATCTTCATGATATGAAACAGGCCGATAGGGGCCTGGTTGTTGATATAAGTGAGATCCGATTTCCCTGCTTCGGCCGTAGGGTTATGAGACAGGAACTCTTCAAAATCAGCATCCGAATTGACCTGGTTGTCACGTACGGTTGCTATTTTCCCGGTAGCAATGCGACTGCGGAAAAAATAGTGGTCGCCTAATACCAGGAGGACAGGATGTTTGCCTGCCAGCAAAGGTTTCCAAAGACTGATCCGCGTGTAGGCGGAAGAATTGTAGCGGACCAGGAGGATGGCGGCGATGACCAGCGTCACACTGAACATGAACAACCACGGGGAGGCTGCATCGATTTTTTTTCTGATAATTCCCGGAACGGAGTACCGGAACCGGACTTGGTACTCTCCTTTAGGCAGTTCAAAAATCAGCTCATCTCCCCTCCCCTCCCTGTCGTAATACTCATGAAGCTTTTTCCTCAGGTTGAGCATATAGGCACGTACATTGATTTCTTTTTCTTCTCCTATTTTCCGCCCGAAAACCTCTGCTGCAATCTGGTATTCCTTAGGATTCTCCCCTCGCAGCGAGACTTGTACCAGATACTTCAACAATTCTTTGTTCACCGGTGATTTGCTGAACGCGTTGCTCTCAAGGAGACGGCTGAGAACGTGATTTATATGTTTGGAATTTGGCTTCAAGTTCTGATTATCAGTTCTGTAAAAAATGATCTTTACATACAGTTTACGTGTTCAACGACATATTTCTCTTCAAAAATAAAAAGAACGGAATATATTCGGAGTAAAATCTTTGAATATTTAAAAACACGGATAACGATGGAAAAAACATTTCAGGTAAACCGCCGTCAATTTCTTGCTGCGGCGGGGACTGTAACTGTCGGAGCAATGCTTTCTGGTCCGATTGCCGCCGTAGCTGGCGCGGAAAAAGGGAAAATGAGACTGGCCATGGTTGGTACAGGTGTTCGCGGCACCAGTTTCTGGGGTCGTAACATTGTAAAGAACTATGCTGCCGAAACCGAGTTTGTCGGCTTGTGTGACATTAATCCCGGTCGTTTGCAATACGCACGGGAATATATGGGCGTAAAGTGCCCGGTATTCAGCAATTTTGAGGAAATGGTCAGAACAGTTAAGCCGGATGTGGTCATTGTGACCACCATTGATGCGACCCATCATGAATTTATTGTCAAAGCTCTGGAGATGGGGTGTAATGTGATCACCGAAAAACCGCTTACAACAGATGAAGACAAGTGCCGCGCCATTTTGGATGCAGAAAAAAAGAGCGGGCGAAGTGTCATCGTTGGTTTTAATTACCGCTGGGGCATTCAGTTTTCAAAGTTGAAGGAATTGCTGGCAAAACAGGAGGTAGGTAAGATCACTTCGGTCGATTTCCACTGGTATCTGAATACTTACCACGGAGCAGATTACTTTCGTCGCTGGCATGGCGAACGCGATAAAAGCGGTACTTTGCTGGTACATAAGGCTACCCATCATTTCGACCTGCTGAACTGGTGGATCGATTCCGATCCGGTTGAAGTAACTGCATTCGGGAAACTCGAGCACTATGGAAAAAATCACGCTTTCCGCGGAGCAAATTGCCGGTCATGCGCCTACACCAGTCAATGCAAGTTCTATTGGGATATTACCAAAGATCCTCACATGGTGAAGCTGTACACGAATAATGAAAAGTATGACGGGTATATCCGTGACAATTGCCTGTGGCGAAAGAATATAGATATTTATGATAAAATGGCCGTCCAGATCAAGTATGCCAACGATGTTCAGGTTAGCTATTCTCTTACCACCTATTCTCCTTACGAAGGCTGGAGAATTGCGTTTAACGGTATGGATGGCCGTCTTGATTCGTGGGAAGGGATCCCCTGGCGGCAGAAAGAGATGGTGGAGCAAGGCAAACTTCACGAACAGGAAATGGATCAGAATGGGAAAAAACCTGCGGAAGAGTATGATGAAATCATGGTTTCAAAAACCTGGGAAGATTATCAGCTGGTCAGGGTGCCACGGGTACGGGCCGGGCACGGAGGCGGCGATCAGCGACTGCAGGACAAGATATTCAAAGATCCCGCTATGGCCGATCCCTATCGGCATGCAGCCGGTACCCGTGATGGGGCCATGTCGATCCTCATCAGTATTGCTGCGCGAAAAAGCATCGAAGAGAACCGAACGGTCAAAATCCAGGAACTTACAGATATTCCGCTATTGGCAGTAAGACCATAATCCGAATGTCGATATCTTTAAAAAAAGACCTGCAAACGCAGGTTTTTTTTATTGTAAATTATTGTTAACTTTCATTTGCAGGTATAAAATCAATAATCAGACAATAAACTGGCCTGAGCATTAGTTAATTTTATCCGTGATCAGTTCCACGTGGAAAGTATCATTTTATTAGTTATCAGAATAATAAGTATCGAAAAGGGCATCAGGACATTTATTTTTTAAGAACTTACGATTAATTTGGTTATGCATTCATCCGGTTTCATTGATGAGAGATTTTTGGTTGCCCGGCTGCAGCAGGACGACAGGAAGGTCTTTGAACTGATTTTTAAATTTTATTATACCGGACTGGTTGTGTATGCAGAGCGGATTATCGGCAACACAGAAATGTCGGAGGATATTGTGCAATGGGTATTTATGAAGTTATGGGAAGAACGAAAGAGCCTGCGGATAGATTCTTTGCGGTCGTACCTGGGGGTGGCGGTAAAGAACAGGAGCATTGATTTGATTCGCAGTCAGCGGGTACAGGATCGTTACCTGGAGTATTTACGGGAGCGGGAGATTGAACAGGAAGAAAGCTTTTATACCTTTCGGGAAATGAGTGAAATGATTAATCAGGCCATTGATAAGCTTCCTCCCCGGTGTCGGGAGATTTTTCTGATGAGCCGGTTCCGGCACATGAAAACCCTGGAAATTGCCAGGGAACTCCAGCTATCAGGACGAACTGTAGAAACGCAGATCAGTCATGCATTAAAGATCCTTCGTACTGAGCTAAAAGATTATTTTTATCTGATTCTGGCTTTTTCCGAAATGCTTTTAAAATAATTTTTCGGGACCATATACGTGTTTCATCTTTGCTGTACGTCCATTAATTGTAACGCAGCTAAAACAAATGGATGAGCAATATGAACGGTTTATCGTGCGCTATTTCCTCGGCGAACTGAACGACATGGAAAAAACGGCCCTGGACCGATGGCTTCAGGAATCGGAGGAAAATAGGATATATTTTAACGCGGTGAAAAAAGCCCGCGAAGCAATCTCCACCTTCGAAAGAATGAGAACCATTGACGAGAATAAAGCTTTTCAAAAAGTTTCCGGGATACTTTTCGGGAAACGCAGATCCAGTATGTTCATTTTCATTCAAAAAATAGCTGCAGCACTGTTTTTACCCCTGCTTGTTGCCTCTGTTTGGTTTTATCTGGTCCAGGAAAAAAAATCAGAAATCATGTCGTCTGTATATCAACAGGCTGAAAGTCAGACGGGTATGCGGTCGAGCCTCGTGCTGCCAGATGGCTCAAAAGTTTGGCTCAACTCAGACAGCCGTATCCGTTATCCGGTTTATCCCGGCAGTAGTCGGGAGGTATATATTGAAGGAGAAGTGTATTTCGAAGTGGAAAAGGACCCGGAACGGCCCTTTAAAGTCCATGCCGGCGATCTGAACATCGAAGTAACAGGAACTAAATTTAATTGCCAGGCTTATCCCGAAGACCGGGTTATCACTACTGTTTTGGTTGAAGGGTCGGTGGAGATCGGTTCCCGGGATGGTAGCGGGCCTATGGTGATGAAGCCGGGAGAGCTTGTGGGTTTCTCCAAACCCGACGGAAAAATGACCCGCAGCTTGACTGATCCGGAGAAGCATATCGCATGGAAATCGGGAAAACTGATCTTCCGGGATGATCCGATGGATATGGTGATCGCCAAACTGGAAAGGTGGTATAATATTGATATACAGATTGTAGATAAGAGTATTGAACAGTATTCCTACACGGCCACCTTTGAGAATGAAACGCTTGACCAGGTGCTCCGGTTCCTGGAATTATCGGCTCCCATCAGCTATTCTGTGGCGGACAGGGAACAATACCCTGACGGCAGGCTGGGAAAACAGAAAGTAAAGATTTATAGTCAGGGAGAACAACCGGTCCACCACTGAAGAGAGCTATAAGGATGAAGAAACGTAAAAATATAAGATATGGGAAAAAAGAGAAAAGGAATGGTGCAACATTCCTTTTCAGATGAATCAACATAGTTCTGTTGAACCAGATTATTAATTGTAAATCAGCCAAAGTTATGAAGAAAAAACTTTTTTTTAACAGAGTTTGGGGAATTTATGTTTCCCTCTCAAAAGTTTCACTTATGATGAGATTGACGTTATTTTTGGTTCTGCTGTCTTTTTTTCAGGGGATAGCGGAAAATACCTTTTCTCAAGGTACAAAGCTCAGCTTTTCACTAAACGACGTAAAGATCAGGGATGTGCTGAATGAAATCGAAAGCCATACTGATTTTTATTTCCTCTACAACAACAAACTGATCGATGTTGACCGGAAAGTCTCGTTGAATGTGAAGGATCAGCAGGTGGAGCAGATCCTTGATCTCCTGTTTAAGGAAGCGAATGTAGGCTATACGGTTATTAACCGGCAGATCATTATTCAGCCGAAAGGCGAAGAAGCGGTGCCAATCGGATTTCAACAATCGAAAGGCGTGAGGGGAAAGGTAGTCGGTGATGACGGGGAGCCAGTGCCGGGTGCAACCGTCGCCGTGAAGGGAACAGCTCAAGGCACCATTACCGACCAGCAAGGGTATTACTCTCTTTTGAATGTGCCGGCCGATGCGGTACTGGTTTTTTCGTTTGTCGGGATGAAAACGCTGGAGGTACCGGTAGGAGGACAGCCTAACATTAATGTAAGCCTGAAATCGGAAGCAATTGGTTTGGAAGAAGTCGTGGCTGTTGGATATGGAGTACAGAAAAAGGAGACGGTGACCGGCTCTGTGGCGACAGTAAAGGGAGATGAATTGGTGAAGTCGCCGGCCATGAACCTTTCAAACGCGATTGCCGGACGAATGTCGGGTGTGGTGACGATGCAAAACTCGGGTGAGCCGGGTTATGACGGATCGACGATCCGGATCCGCGGGTCCAACACACTGGGGAACAATGACCCGCTGGTGGTAATCGACGGTGTGGCTGCACGCACCGGAGGGCTTGAGCGCCTGGATCCTGCCGACATCGAAAATATGTCGATTCTGAAAGATGCTTCCGCGGCCATTTACGGCGCGCGGGCCGCCAACGGGGTTATCCTGATCACAACCAAGCGCGGACGGCTGGGCAAACCCTCGATCAATTATTCATTTAACCAGGGATGGGCCCAACCTACGATTTATCCGGAAATGGCCGATGCCGCTCAATATGCCACCATAATCAATGAATTGGAATACAATGCGGTAATGAAAAATCCGGCAACAGATCCCGATTACAATATTGACGACCATTATACTCCGCGGTACAGCGACGAAGACATTCAAAAGTTCAGGGACGGGACCGACCCCTGGGGACATCCCAATACAGACTGGTACGAAGAGGTTTTCAAAACCTGGTCTCCTCAGTCGCATCATTCACTTCAGCTGCAGGGCGGAGCCGACAAAATGAAGTACTTCACCACTTTCGGATACAAAAACGAAGACGCGTATTACAGGAACTCGGCAACCGGTTATAAGCAGTATAACCTGAGAGTTAATCTCGATGCCACGATCAATCAATATGTCAGTACCCAGATCGACATTGCCGGACGGCAGGAAAACCGGAATTTCCCAATGCGGAGTGCGGGCGACATTTTTCGATTTGTTTCTCGCGGTCGTCCCACAGACCCTGCGTTCTGGCCAAACGGACTACCCGGACCGGATCAGGAATATGGCGACAACCCCGTGGTTACAACGACCGATGCTACCGGTTATAGCCGCGACCGGCGCTATTATTTCCAAACCAACGCAAAAGTGGAGATCACTCAACCGTGGATAAAAGGATTAAAGTTTACAGGTTCAATTGCCTGGGATAAATACATTAAACACACCAAGGCGTTCATTAAACCGTGGTATCTCTATACCTGGGACGGTAAGACCTATGAAGCAGACGGCAAAACCCCGAAACTGGAGAAAGGCCTGCGCGGACCGAATATTGATCAGCCACAGCTTACCATGGGTTCTGAAGACCAAACCAACCTGCTGCTGAGTGGCGTACTGAGCTATAATACCAGCATTGGCAAGCATAATATCAATATTATCGCGGGTTCTGAAAGAGAAACCTCCGAAAATGAATTCTTTGACGCCATGCGAAAATACTATCTCTCCGATCTGATCCAGACACTCAGCGCAGGGGGAGACAAGGAAAAGACCAACAGCGGCACGGCCTGGGAAAGAGCCCGTCTGAACTACTTCGGCCGTGTAAGCTATAACTATCAGGAGACCTATCTGGCTGAATTTGTATGGCGATACGATGGTTCGTACATGTTCCCCAAAAATAAGCGGTTTGGTTTTTTCCCGGGTGTGTTGATGGGCTACCGGATTTCAAATGAAAATTTCTGGAAAGAGAATATCCGGTTCATGGATTACCTGAAGCTCAGGGCATCATGGGGGCAACTGGGGAATGACCAGATTTGGTTCGAAGATGAATTGCAGGAATATCAATTCCTTTCCACCTACTATTATGAATGGGGGTATATTGTTGATGGAGAAGACGTTAAAGGACTCCGGATTGGACGGTTCCCGAATCCGAATATTACCTGGGAGGTGGCCAATAATTATAATATAGGGCTTGAGGGACGTTTGTTCAACAAGCTTTCC
>JBDKTZ010000292.1:0-2154 GCA_039679975.1 Prolixibacteraceae bacterium | reverse complement strand
ATAATAAAATTAGTATTTACTCTTCGATACAAACGACAGACGAAGAAGGTGTTGTCAAATTAGTAGATGGAGTACAACGAACAAATGTACGGATGAACCTCGATTACCGGATACGGGATAATCTGGTCTTAACAACTTCAAATCTATATACAAAAACCGACGCTGACAACCGGGCCAATGGAGTTTTCGGATTACTTTACCGTTCCGACCCGGGAGCAAATTTACTGGCACCGAATGCGGATGGTACACCCTACCTGGTCAATGCAAATAAAATCGAAAATATTGTAAACCCTCTTTATTCGATCGAAAACTCAAGAGATGAGTCAACGTTGGAAAAGCTTTTGTCCTTCTTTTCCTTAAAATATGACCCAACTGATTATCTGACGCTTTCAGCGTCTTACGGAACGACCCGCGCTACCGGTGAAAATTTATATTTAACGCCGAAAGGCCGTCTGAGATATGATCTTACTCCTGAAGTTGGTTACATATCACGCGGAATGTGGCGCAACATTGAGAAAACTTTTTCTGTCGATGCTCTTTTCCACAAAAAGCTGGGAGATTTTAATACGAAACTAAAACTTCAGTATCTGTATGAATATTCATACTCTTCCAGTCTTTCCGGAGGAGGAAGTGACCTGGGTATTGGCGGAATGGACATCACTTCCGTTAATCTGTCAGCCAATCAGTCTGTCAGCTCCGGCGTCTATAAAAGCATCGCCAATAACGTAGCCGGAATGCTTGTTCTGGACTATAAGGACAAGTATATTTTCGATGGCCTGGTTCGCAGGGATGCTTCGTCATTATTTGGAGCTGATGTCAGATGGCAGACATTCTACCGGCTATCCGGAGCATGGAGAATCACCGAAGATTTTAAAATTCCCGGCGTCAATGAGTGGAAACTACGTTTGTCATATGGTGTTGCCGGATTACGGCCCCCTTACGAAGCGCAATATGAAGTTTTTGCATTGCAGAATGGTGTTCCTGGAAACATGGAAACACTGGGTAACAGCAAATTAAAACCTGCATTCTCAAAAGAAACAGAAGTTGGTACGGATCTTAGGTTCCTTGACCGGTTTGATTTCAGCACAAACTATTCTGTTGCAAATAATACCGATCAGATTCTGAAAGTCCCCGTGACTCCTCTGTCGGGCGCTGCATTTCAGTGGCAGAATGCCGGAACGATCCAAACCAAAGTATGGGAAGCAAGTTTGGGCGCCGACATCGTAAAAACAAAAGACTGGTTTTGGAATTCCGGGCTTACATTTGATAAGGTTAAGCAAAAAGTCACCAGGCTGAATGCTACCCCTTATATGTTAGATGGTACCCGTTTCAGAATTGAAGAAGGAATTGAATTTGGAGTTTTGTATCTTGACAAATTCGCCGGAAGCCTGGAAGAAGTCGCGAATCAAGTGCCAGCTGGAAGGACAGTTGATGAGCTGTTTGCGATCAACAATCAGGGATTTGTCGTCCGCCGTAATGAAATAGGAACAATCAACGAAACGCCTGTAAAGGTAAAGGATGATAAAGGAAATATCGTTGCCTTGCCAACCAAAAGCATGACCCCAAACTTTAACCTCAACCTGAATACCACGTTAAGCTACAAAAAGCTGACGCTTTATATGTTGTGGTCATATCAGGACGGAGGAGCCATCTATAATCATTCCGTGCGCTATACCACTGAGCCAAAGTTATTCGATCAGTCCGGTAAACCATGGAATGAAGTAAAAGCTGCAAGCTATTACAGCAATGGCGGACAACAGGTCGGGATACTGGGATGGGATAATGATGTATTGATTTTTGATGCAACATTCCTCAAACTCAGGGAACTATCGTTAAGTTACGATTTCAGGTTATATTCCTTGCCATTTATAAAGAATATTAAGCTGAGCTTCATAGGCAGAAATCTGCTGACGTTCACAGAATATCCGGGGTATGATCCGGAAGGGGTTACGGCCGACAAGAGCAAGGGGGTTGATTCCAATTCTTTCCGTGTTGAATCGAATGAACAATATCCACTGTACAGAACGTTCAGCGGATCTATCGCGGTTACTTTCTAATGTTTAAACAGAAAAATCATGAAGAAAATACTTTTAATCATACTCGTTGGTTTTATGGGAATGATCTCATCCTGTGATTTCTTCGAAAGCATGGATG
>JBDKTZ010000378.1:0-9115 GCA_039679975.1 Prolixibacteraceae bacterium | reverse complement strand
ATGAAGGACGGCTGTTGATCAGCATGGCATTTGCAGGAGCATCAATCCGGAGCGTCTCTGAAAGAGGTTCCGAAAATTCATTTTTCCCCGCAGGGAAAGTCCGCGTCAGAAATGCATTCCTTTCACCCCAAGCGTACCTGGTGGCATAACTGTTTGTCGTGTCGGCAATCGAAGTCAACTGATAACTCCAGCTAAAGGCTCCTTCCTGATAAGCTCTGAAGTTGGTAAACCAGTAATTGTTCATTACCCAGGAATACAGCCAGGGTTTTCCCGGCTTCGGATCGCGTTCAAATTTGCCCATGTTGAAATCACTGAATTGCCACAGGGGAACCTCATTGCTTACGACAATGATTTGTGCCTTTTTCCCGCGTACGGAAACAAAATTCTGCGCCACGTTCCAGTCGGATGCTGAGCCAGGCAACTGCTGCCCCTGGCTCAAAGTACCTCCAATGGTTTCAAAAACAATACGGGAATCAGGCAAACGAAACGGGAAGGCCACATACAAAGCTTCCGGATTGGTATTGATCACTTTACGTGCCATGTAAAGGAACTCAATCTTTTTAACCTGCTGATAGAGTCTGATTTCCAAATCGAATCCCTTGGGAGCACCGTCCGTCCCTTTTTCAAAGCCATCCATGTCGGATGAAATTTTCAGGCTTCTCCATACTTCTCCGTTATCACCCTGTTCAAGTTTCACATTTGAAACGCTTGTACGAGCAAACGGGGGCACGTCACGCTTTTCTGAAGTTTCACGAACAAGCTGCCCGATATGGTATGGATTTTCCGCATCTGTCAGCTCCTGTTGAAGTTCCTTGTCATAAAGACTGCTGATGGCTCCGGTCGTTTTATCGATGATTACTTTATAAAATTTATTTTCCAGGATCTCTGACTCAGAATCCGGCCCGGCAACCACCGGTTCGCCGGTTGGCACAATTTTCAGGGCTTTAAATCCCAATGCAGGCACATCACTGACCTCAAGAACCCAGTAGGCTCCTTCCCTGCGTTTGGTCAGTAACTGGGCAGGCACACGCTGCCCGGTCGAAAGGTCAACAACCTGAACCTTTTCTTCAACCGGCATCACTTCATAATCGACAAAGAGTTTCACCTGTCCGGAACGTTTCCACCCCATGGAGTTGATCACGTAGATGACAGGGAAGCCGGCCTTCTTAAGGAACGGCTGGAACCGGGCCAACGCTTCCTCATTAAGCAGGGTAACTCTTTTAAGCGCTTCCCAGGCATAGGCTCCTTTCTGAAGCCACTGTTTTGTCGAATTTTCCGACCAGGGTTGGCTAATGCTTTCATCGGCACCGCAGGTATGTTCGTCAAAGAAAACAGCATTTTCACTGATATGATCCAGCTTTTTCTCAAGCTCAGGGCTCAGTTCGCCTCCCATCATCGAGACCATTGCAAACAAGCCTTCATCAACCTGTTTCATGTTCTGGGTTTTTCTCACTTCTGCCGTTTCACGCGAAGTGGAACCAAACCCATCCGTCCACCAGTCCAGCCACGCATTGCGGTAAACCGGCAACTGACCGGCATAATTCGCTTCAACGTATTCCATGAACTCACCCGCCACCGCTAATCTCAGTTTGGGACTTTCATATTTTTCGTTCCATTTCCGCACAAGTTCGCAGGCTGCCGTTGACGGTGGTGCATTATCTGTAAAATAGCCGGAAAACTGGATCCCGATCCGGCTAAACGGATAACCGCTGCGATCGAGATCAGCCAGGTGCCACAGCATATTTTCAGCGTTAATTTCCTTACTTTCCAGTCCAAAGAAGTTTCCGGTCATATAATGATCAGCCCGGAACGCCAGCATCCGCTCTCCCGAAGGGGCCTCCCACCAAAAAGCGGTAGGCTTGTCAAACGGCCTGACGGAGCGGGTTTCATTAATGCCCATGATCAGATATTTTACTCCGGTGTTTTTGAAGTAATCGGGCATACACCAGGCAATCCCGTTCACGTCGTTCTGCATGGCTGTCCTGACAGGAATATCCAGCCTGCCGATCTCCTTGAGCGGCTGAAGAAAATCAACCATCAGATTTTCATCTGCAATTTCGGCCATATTCGCATACATACCCGTCACTTCAATCCGGCCTTCTGAAATCCGTTTAACCAGCCGCCCGATCTGTGACTGCGGCCTGGAACGAAGATATTCCCTGGTTACCCACGAAGACTCGCAGGTCCAGCGAAATTTGGCATCATCGGGCAGATTATCGGTCTGATCACAATAATCAAGGGCATAATCGATATACCGCATGTGTTCGGCAAGGATTTCAGACTGCGGACGGGTATAGCCTATATCGGTATGGGAGTGCTGTACAAAATTGATCTGCCAGGTTTTGGGAGGAATTAACGTAACAGTGTATTTAACTGCAGCCCGGTCATCAATCTTTACAGAAATTGTAATTTTCTTCGGTTTGCTGACTGCAGGAAAACCAAGCAAAAAACGGTTATTCCCTTTTTTGAGATCAGCCTTTAAAAGTTCATTCCCGTCTTTAGCAAAAACAATTTTCCCCGGGGTTTCTGCCTCCAGGCTTGCAACTACCTGTTGATACGATTTCCCGGCTTCCCTATAAAGAACCGGAGCATTTAAAAGACTAATTTTTGAGAGAGAGTCATTCTGCCCGAACAGATGAACAGGAATATTCAGCAGTGCCAAAATAATAAAAAGAAATCCCAATAGGTTTTTATTCCACATCGCGTTTATGTTTTAAATATCAGACAAATAAGCAAATAAAATTAAGAAACAGTGCCGAATTTTAGCAGTGTTTCTTAAATAAATTAAAGTTTTTATTTGACCACTGCCAAATGAGCATGGATGTTCCCGATTCTGTATTCAAAAGTAAAGGATACTTTTGGAATAACATTGGTAACTTTTAACATGCCGTAATAAACAACGTATTCATACTTTTGGCAATTTTTTTGGCATAAAAAGAAAAAGGATGTCATTGTATCCCAAAAAAAATAATGGAATGATCTTTAATAACAATAAAAGGCTGTATTTTTAACATACTAATTTTCATCGGGTATGATCAATATTTTATCTAACTACATTAATAATGAAACAACAAATTCCTCTAAATCAAATGAATCAGTTCAAATTTTTTAATGTTTTGTTGCTGGGTATTGCATTTTTATTCTCATGCACTACCAGCCCGAAAGAAAAAGCGATAGCTGACCAAACAGTTGCTCCCATCGTATTACCTGCTCCCGAACGTCCGGCCGGACAGGAAGACGTCATTGGGTTGACCGCCCCCAAACTAGACACTGTCAGGGTTGGCTTTATTGGCCTTGGTATGCGCGGACCGGGCGCAGTCGAACGGTTTACACATCTTGATGGGGTGAAAATCGTGGCGCTATGCGACATCCATCCTGATCGGGTTGAAAAAGCCCAGGAAATCCTCAAAAAAGCCAGTCTTCCCCAAGCGATTGGTTATTCAGGCGATACAACAGTATGGAGAAAGCTTTGCGAACGGGATGATATCGATCTGGTCTATATCTGTACCGATTGGAAAAACCATACGCCTATGGCTGTTTATGCCATGGAACATGGAAAACATGCCGTCAGCGAAGTTCCCATTGCCATTACGCTCGACGAATGCTGGAAGCTGGTCAATACCGCTGAAAAAACACGCAAACATTGTATGATGCTCGAAAACTGCTGCTATGACTTTTATGAAATGGCCACACTGAATATGGCACAAAAAGGGCTTCTTGGCGAAATTGTACATGCTGAAGGTGCTTATATTCATGACCTCCGTTCCCTGAATTTCCTGGATCCGAAAGAAGGTGGATATAATAACTGGTGGAGACTGGAAATGAACAAGGAACATACGGGGAACTACTACGCCACTCATGGGTTAGGTCCGATTGCCCAGGCCTTAAATCTCGGTCGCGGCGACCGCATGAAGTACCTGGTATCATTATCAAGTGACCAGTTTGGAATGACAGCCTATGCCAAAGAAAAATTCGGTGCCGATTCTGAAATGGCCAAACAAAAATACGCATTGGGTGATATGAATACCACCCTGATCAAGACAGAAAAAGGAAAGAGTATGATGATCCAGCATGATGTGACCAGCCCCCGGCCATACAACCGCAAGCACGCCCTGAGTGGTACAAAAGGTTACATCGAAAAATATCCGCGTCCGGGAATCGCCCTTGATCCCAGCGAAGCCACTGCAGGAAAATTTGATAATCTGGCAGCTCATAGTTTTGTCTCTGACAAAGTATTTGAAGAACTGATGAAAGAATATGAACACCCCATCACTAAAGAAGTCGGGGAGCAGGCAAAAAAAGTAGGCGGTCATGGCGGTATGGATTTCATTATGGACTATCGGCTGATCTATTGTCTTCGGAATGGCCTTCCGCTCGACATGAACGTCTATGACGGAGTGGAATGGTCTTGCATCGGACCGCTCACCGAACTCTCGGTAAAAAATAACAGCGCCCCTGTTGCTGTCCCTGACTTTACCCGCGGCGGATGGAATAAAATTCAAGGCTTTAGCCACGCATTCGTGAAGTAAAAATTCTGATGTCAGGAAATATATTGTCCTGAAAACATGAAGCTTTCGGGACAATATATTTTCCGTCATTCGGTCAGCTTTTTCGGGACCGCCTACATCTCTGAAGTAATTTCCCGTTACAGGGGTAACCTGCGACTCACTTGTCATCGGTCTCTCTTAAGGTGATCTCCATCTGCTCGTCCGGCTTTATTTCATTTTATTAGGATTAAGTGCCACTTAATATTTTAATCTTTATCTTTGCTTCAAAGGTACAGAATGATGAATCGTATTGGTGAGAGAATAAAGAAAAAGCGGGAAATACTCAGCCTGCCCCTTGGTGAGCTGGCCAGAAAGGTTGGAATAAGCGCCAGCGCTCTTTCCCAAATCGAGAAATCCAAATCATTCCCTTCCATTGTTACCCTGAAAGGTATAGCCGATAATTTGTATACCACGGTCGGAGAGTTGATCGGCGAAAACGAATCGCTTGTCAACAACCCCGTAGTTACGCGCAAGGATATGAAATACATCGATCAGAATAAATCGGGGACCATCATCTACGTGCTTTCTCAGCACGACATGAACAAGCTCATGGACACTTACCTGGTACGCTTTGCAAAAGCTTCCGGAATTGAAGGTTTTTTCACCGCTACCCACGGACAGATCTTCTGTCATGTCCTTTCCGGCGAAATCCGTTTCGATCTTGACGGGAAAAGTTTACCACTAAAACCTGGCGACAACATCTATTTTAATGCAAAAACCCCGCACGACGCTGTCAATTATTATGAAGGCATCAGCGAACTGATCTGGATTCAGTCTCCTCCAATCTTTTAAATTATTCTTAAATAAATTAAGTATTACTTAAAATTTTAAGTAATAAGTATATATTTGCCGTTCTAAAGGATCATAAAAAATGGCGGATGCCTCTTGACGATATCACCCGAAAAACCATGTTATGAATAGTTTGAGCAAAATTCTTGAAAAACAGAAAGTCAGCTTACCCGATGACGTACTCGTCATTCTGAGTAGCTGCAAATCGTACCGGATCTATAATTCAGTCAATGAGCTTGCGCTTGCCGCAACCGGGAATGGAAGCAACAGTTATGAAGTAAATTATGAAGTTCCGGGCAAAGGCCTGGTTACAGAAGCAATTGTTCATCAAGTAACAAACGGGATCTCAGTTAATTATACCGAGGCCTATATGCGCAGGCGGGATCCTGATACCATGGTGGTAGCCGATAAACTCCCGACTGATAAGGAAAAGTTCGAGGAAAAATTTGGCTATAACTTTGATTCACTCCGTAAAGAAACCATCAAATGGCTACAGAAGAATGATTTAGCCGTATTTTTTTATTTCGCGGGAAGAGATCGGATTGGTTGCGGCGGAATTGCTATAGCTCCTGCGAATGCAGGCTTTTTTGCCATGGGGCTGGCGATGCTTCAGCAAATTATCCCCGTGCAGGACTTACCCGAAGGTTTCGTAACTGAATCGGTCATTTACGTTGCTCCAACCTTCCGTCATACGCATTTTGGCGGCAAACAGATCGTCGTTCACAAGCGTACTGAAAATTTACACGAGATTTTTTCATATAACCTTTATCCGGGTCCAAGCGCAAAGAAAGGTCTTTACGGGGCATTGCTGACCAAGGGAGAAAAAGAAGGATGGATCACGGCACATTGCTCGACGGTCCAGGTAGTAAGTCCTTACGATAACATCACCACCTTTATGCATGAAGGGGCCAGCGGCGGGGGAAAAAGCGAGATGCTTCAGAATATTGTACGGGAACCCAACGGACAGGTACAGATCGGTGAAAACACACTCACAGGAGAAAAAAGACTGATCAATTTTCCCTTATTTTGTTCCTTTAATCCGGTCACCGACGACATGGCCCTTTGTCATCCTTTCATCCAGAAGAGTGATGGCAAACTCACGGTAATGGATGCCGAAAACGCATGGTTTATCCGCGTTGATGGTATTAACAATTACGGAGATGATCCGTTCCTGGAGAAAATGACCATTAAGCCCAAAGAACCGCTCCTGTTTCTGAATATTCAATCCAACCCCGGATGTACAGCTTTGATCTGGGACCATACCGAAGACAGTCCCGGGAAAAAATGTCCGAACCCGCGGGTAATTGTACCCAGAAACATTGTGCCCAACGTGATCAACAAGCCGGTCACCGTAGACATCCGCAGCTTTGGTGTGCGTACTCCTCCCTGTACCAAAGAAAATCCGACCTATGGTATTATCGGGCTGTTCCATATTCTTCCGCCGGCTCTTGCCTGGTTGTGGCGGCTCGTTTCTCCGCGTGGTCACGCGAATCCCAGTATTGTAGACGGAGGAGGTATGGGCAGTGAAGGAGTTGGGTCTTACTGGCCTTTTGCAGCCGGGAAAAAGGGCCGCCATGCCAACTTGTTGCTCGAACAGATCGTCCATACTCCCCGGATGCGGTATACACTGGTTCCAAACCAGTACATCGGCGCCTGGAAAGTAGGTTTTAAGCCCCAGCTTCTGATGCGTGAATACCTGACAAGAAGAGGAAATGCAAAATTACGAAGCGATCAGTATCAGGAAGCACGATGCCCTCTGCTTGGGTTCGAGCTGAATTACCTCACCATCGAAGGGGCAAAGATACCTTCCCGTTTTCTCCAGGTTCATAAGCAGAACGAGGTAGAAGAAGAAGGGTACGATGCAGGAGCTGAGATTCTGTATGAATTCTTCCGCTCTGAGCTGAAGAAGTATCAGACTGCCGATCTTTCCCCGACTGGAAAACGAATTATCGCGGCCTGCCTGGACGGCGCCGGTGTTGACGACTATATATCGATTATTCCTATGGATTATCAGTACTCCTTTCTGACAACCAAGGAAGTCTTACTCACTGAAGAAAACGAAATGAGATTCTAAAAACCGACGCATGGAAAGTGAACAAATAAAAGCAGCTGCGACTGTGATCAGGCAGGGCGGGCTTGTTGCATTTCCCACGGAAACGGTTTACGGATTGGGCGCCAACGCGCTCGCTCCGGTTGCAGTAGCCCGGATCTTTGAGCTAAAGGAACGGCCGGCCTTCGATCCGCTAATTGTACACATCGCTTCCCGTGAAGAACTTGCTCTGCTGACTGCCGGTCCCGTTCCAGGCGCACAGGAACTGTCGATGAGATTCTGGCCGGGGCCACTGACCATTATACTGCCGAAAAGCCGCCATGTTCCCGACATCGTCACCTCCGGTCTTCCCACTGTAGGCATCAGGATGCCCGATCATGAAATCGCGTTGCAACTGATCAGGGAAGCCGGATGCCCGATTGCCGCTCCCAGCGCCAACAAGTTCGGGAAGCTCAGCCCTGTTACCGCGGCTCATGTCCGAAAGCAGCTTCCCCAAATCGACTATATCCTCGATGGTGGAGTCACACGCGTAGGAATCGAGTCGACGATCGTTTCGCTCGAAGGCAATGTCTGTACACTACTCAGACCAGGGATTATAACCCTTGCCGAAATCAGGGAGGTGTTATCATCTGATTTCGTGATCAACACATATAAAACAGAGAAAATGATTTCACCGGGACTTCTGAAAAGCCATTATTCACCTCTGAAACCCCTGTTTTTCATCGAGAATTTAAAATCGTCTCTTCCACCTGGCTCAGGACTGATTGTCCATGAAAGGAAAAAATCTTTCCCATCTTGTGACAAGCTGATCCTGACATCGGAGGATTACAATTACCGGGAAATCGCAGCCAACCTTTTTTCTGCGCTTCATGCCATGGAAGACGATAACCGGGTCAAACAGATCTTTATCGAACCTGTTCGGGAAACGGGTCTTGGAACGGCCATCATGGACCGGTTAAAAAGAGCAACTTACCAATATCAGTCAAATTAAAACAATGTGGACACATTCAAAGGAACAACAGGAACGGCTGAGTCCGCTTCAAGCGCTGGAGTTTTTGAAAGAAGGAAATCAACGCTTCCTAAGTAACCTCAAAATAAACCGGAATCTGCTTCACCAGGTAAACCAGACATCGGATGATCAGTTTCCTTTTGCAACAATTTTGAGTTGCATCGATTCAAGGACATCGGCCGAACTGATTTTCGACCAGGGACTGGGCGATATTTTCAGTATCCGGATCGCGGGAAATATTCTGAATGAAGACATATTAGGCAGCATGGAATATGCCTGCGCCGTGGTCAATTCGAAAATAATCATGGTTCTGGGGCATACCAAATGCGGAGCAATAATCAGTGCCTGCGACCATGCAGGCGCCGGGTACATGACCGGTCTTCTCCGTAAAATCGAGCCTGCCATCGAAATGGAAAACCAAACGATTGAACAACGAAACGGTAAGAATTTATTGTTCGTATCTAACGTCAGCAAGAACAACATTTTTTTGACAATCAGCCAAATCAGGGAGCGAAGCGCCATTCTGCGAAATCTGGAAGCAGAGGGCAGGATCATGATCGCCGGAGCGCTGTATGATGTCGAAACAGGCGAAGTCTCCTTCTTCGACGAAAAGAAGGACGTTTCCGACCTTCCGGAGCATGGGGCACAGAGCGGAAACCGGAGACGGGAGACGGGAGACCGGAAACGAGGAAAGGTGGCAGGGTGACAAGGTTGCATGCT
>JBDKTZ010000567.1:0-19253 GCA_039679975.1 Prolixibacteraceae bacterium | reverse complement strand
GGAATTATGCACTCTCGGGTTTGTCCCGAGAGGATGTCCTGGTATTCTCTTTTATTGGAATGACTTCAAAAGAAGTGGAAATTGGTTCGCAGAATGAAATAAACATAAGGTTAGATGCCGATGCGATCGGAATAAATGAAGTTGTTGTTACGGCATTAGGAATTGAACGGGACAGAAAATCGCTGGGCTATGCCATTAGTACGATTAAAGCCAATGAACTGACTGTTGCGGGGAACACCCAGAATCCGATTTTATCGCTTTACGGGAAAGCAGCCGGGGTGACGATTCGCCAGTCCACTTCCGGTCCGCTTGGTGGCATTAATATCAATATCCGTGGTGCTGCAGGCCTTCAGTCTGATGCAAACACACGCCCTTTATTTGTCATCGACGGCGTTCCTATTTTCGATGAAAATACAGGCTTGGATAAATCCAGTATTGACTATGGAACGGGAATTAATGATATCAACCCGGACGATATCGAATCGATCGATATTTTGAAAGGAGCAAAAGCTTCAGTATTATATGGCAGTGAAGGAGCAAACGGGGTTGTATTGATCAAAACCAAATCAGGAGGTAAAATTCCGGATAGGCTCAATGTGAACGTTTCTATTCAAACGGCCATCGAACAGCCTTTGACTTATATTGATTTCCAGAACAAATACGGAAGTGGGGCTACTATCTATGATGTTAAAACGCTGGTTGAAGGTGAAGACTATCCGCGTTTCAACTCGAATTCCAGAAACTTTGGTCCGGCATTTAACGCCAATGAAAAACGGATCTGGTGGGATGGGGTTGCAAGACCATATGTTGCTCACCCCGACAACTATGACTTCCTGTTCAGCAACGGTTCAAACAACCAGGTAAATGTTGCAGTCGATAAAAGCGGCAGTTTTGGCAACGTCCGTTTGTCATTCACCAATATGAAGTATAATGGTGTGATGGACAATTTAGGTCAGGATAAAAACACGATCAGTTTCTCAGGAACATTCAAATTGTCGAATAAATTTTCGGTTGAAACGGTCACCAACCTGTATACCATCAAAAGTAAAAACAGGCCAACCAATACCCTGAGCTTCTTCGTAAATGGTATTTCGCGTGACGCTCCATTTGAAGAATTTGTAAGGAACGGAGATTATCTTTATTCTGATCCAACCGATCCAAACTTCGGCTATAAAAAAGATTTTGAGGAGGCAGCTTATCCGACAGGGTATTATTCGTTGAAAAACTATTCCGACTATGCATGGAGCAGAAATCACAACAACTATTACGACGACAAATTTCACCTGATCGCCACGATCAAACCGACTTACCGTATTACCGACTGGTTATCGGTTGCCGGTCAGTTCAGTCTGGATTATACCGATACCGATTACACAACCAAGGTAGGCGTTACCAAGGTAGACCCCGAATTAGTCGGGGGTTCCTATGCTTATTCAAGGAGAAATACAAAAATCCAGGAATACAAGGGAATGATCAGTTTTTACAAAAGCTTTGCGGACAACCGTCTGGACGTAAGCTCATTTGTCGGAATTTCCTACAAGAGCGAATCTGAAAATAGTATTGGCGTTTCAACCGCAAACTATGGGACAAGCAACGGTTTTATTTATCCGGATTGGTTCTATCTGGGCAACCAGAATCCGGCGGGATGGCCTACTTCAAATAGTATGGGTTCCGTCAGGTCTAATTCTTATGGGGAGAACTCCTTGTATGGTTTATTTGGCGTTGCGACATTGACCTGGGACAAAAAATACACCCTGGAGCTGAATGCCCGTAATGACTGGTCGTCGACCCTTGACCCGGATAACAATTCTTACTTCTATCCTGGTGTTGCCTTCACATGGGATGCAACAGACGTTTTACAAAGATTCCTTCCCGGACTGCAGTTTGGCAATTTCCGGACCTCATGGGCGGATGTTGGTCGTGACGCTCCTTCTCGTTATTATGCTTATAACAGTCTGAGCTCAGGAACAATCACGGGAACGAGCGCCACCTCGGTTTCCACTCCATCTTCCCTTTTTGCAGGCGTTTTGAAACCGGAGCGAAAAAGGGAGTTTGAATTCGGTACGGAAATGAGTTTCTTCAAAGGGAACCGCCTGAGGCTGGATCTTTCGGTTTACACGAACTCGGTTTACGACCAGATCATGTCCGTTCCGCTTTCCTCATCGACCGGAGCGAGTGAAATCAAGATCAATGCCGGAAAAGTCAAAAACTGGGGATATGAAGTCCAGGTCAACGGAACACCGGTTATAGCTGGAAATTTCAGATGGGATCTGACTTTCACCACAGCCAATCAGTTTTCAGAAGTGTCCAGGCTTTACTCCGGAATCACCAAGAAGACAATCAGCGGCATGCGCGGAAACGTGAATGTTATGGCCAGGGAAGGAGAAAGGATCGGAAATATTTACGGAACAGCGCTCAAATTGGACCCTAACGGAAACAGGATCGTCAGTACAGACGGAAGCGCCTATGTCCTGGATGAAAACAATGAAGTCTTTATCGGGAATGTCTTTCCAAACTTCATGGGGGGATTCAATTCCACATTCAGTTACAAGGGGTTCTCCCTGTACACCCATCTTGATTACAGCTTTGGTGCATCCATGTACTCTGAGACCAATGAGTGGCTGTATTATAACGGTACCTCCAAACAGTCGTTAAAAAATCGTGATGCCGAAAACGGCGGACTGCAATATACTTCGGGCGACAACACTTACTATGACGGGATTATTCTGGATGGTGTTCAGGAAGTAAGCGGTTCTTCAGGTGTAACATACGAGAAAAACACAAAAATTGCTTCTGTTGGTTCCTACTATTCTACCTTCGTCAGTTGGGCAGGTGAATCCATTAACGCTGTTGATCTGAAATATAAAAATGATTACATCAAACTCAGGGAAATTTCGCTCAGCTATGAGTTGCCAAAGAGAATCGCCAACAGTATGAAAATGCATGATGTGGTGCTGGCTCTCTTTGCCCGAAACGTCGGTTACCTGTACAAATCTGTACCGAACCTGGATTCTGAAGCCTATATGGGGACCAGTTCTTATTTTGAAGCTTCACCAATTCCTTCGGCAAGGACATTGGGTTTAAAACTCTCGGTGGGTCTTTAACTGAAAAAATCCGGATTTTAAATTAATGACGAAAAACTGAAAAAATGAAAAATTATATTATCGTTCTATTATCCGCTTTGCTCCTGATCAACTTAACAGGTTGTCAGGATGAACTGGCCGATAACTTTGTGGATCCTTCGGTATACACGCCTGACGACCAGGACGTTCCATCCGGCATGTTTGCCGAAATCATGTCCAGGACCCGTACTTTTAAAAATGATTACGGGGAATTTTGGTGGCATGCAGACGCAGGCGGTATGATCACACACAGCCATTTCATCATGCGGTTCCTGAGAAGTTCTTATACCTGGTATACGGAAGCAAACGATATCGAAGCATTCTATACCACGATGAATGTCGATAGTTATTTTTACGGTCATAACGCTGATTTCCGCGAACTGCCCACGATGATCAAATATGTCTCATCCATGTCCGAACAAAGTCAGCTGGATAATCAAATTTATGTAACCATTACTGAAATGGTTCGCGGATATCGCGCATCAAAAGCAGTGGACCTGTTCAATGATATCCCTTATTCGGAGGGGCTTCAGGGGGTTGATGGCGTCTTCTTTCCGAAATTTGATAACGCCAGGGATATTTATTTCGATATTATCAGTGACCTGGATTCTCTCTCCGATCTGATGGTTGCGCAGGAAGCCAAAATGTCGGTTGCAGGTAAAGCAACCTTTGCCAAACAGGACATTATTTTCCAGGGTGATGTGACCAAATGGAAACAATGGGCCGCTGCACTCCGGCTTCGTCTGGCTGTCAGGATATCGGGAGTAGAAAAGACCTATGCCAGTCAGGTCATCCAGAAAATTATCCAAAGCGGTGATCTGCCTGCAGCGGATTTGTTCATCCCTGCCAACGACTGGGTTTCGGATTACAGAAGCCACTGGAAACTGGGTGTAGCCGAACGGGATTATGCAGGATTTATTCCTCCGACCATCATGTATAAACTGGACAAGGATCAGGACCATAAATACACGGCAGGGGTGGACGACCCCAGATTACCCGTCTATTTTCTTCCTAACAGGGATACCCTCTATATGCCTGTATCCCTGGACTTCGCCGTTGGCCAAAAAATTTACAATTATGTGAAAGCCCAAAATATTGCTGACTACAATTATGGGGATGCCTATTACTACTATAATTATTTCCAGACTTTGGACAATTATATGAAATATAACGGCTACTCCATGTGGAATCCGGCAACCATGGTCCAGAACCAGGAACCCTGGAGGGCATTTACACGTTCAGAAGTGGACTTCCTGCTTGCAGAAGTTCAGTTAAAAGGATTGGCACAAACCGGCAGTTCGGTGGAAGATCATTTGAGAAACGGAGTAATCAACTCGATCAATTACTGGTATTACATCAACAGTTTCTCAGCCTGGGATAAAATTAACAGTTCCAATACTTCTTTCCTAAAACCAACTGCGCCGTCTCAAAGCATAAAAGAAGAATATGCAGACGTGATTGTGGGCCAGTATGACAATGCTGCAAATGAAGAAGATAAAATGGAAGTAATTATCGCGCAGAAATACCTTCATTTGTGTATCCACGATTACCTGGAAGTCTTTACAGAACTGAGAAGGACACGGCATCCGAAGCTGGCTCTGATCCGGTACAGTTCATCCTTTACCGTGGCCCCGGAAGTTGAACGGTATCCTTATCCTTCAGGCGAATCATCATACAATTCCGATGCGCTTCGTGAAGTGGCCGATGAGGACAACTTTACTTCACCCATATTTTGGGTACCAGCTGACAAGGCATCCGTTTCCTATTACGATGCTGCATTCAACAGCGATTATATGTATACCAAATATCCCGGCGTGCCCGAATCGTTTCCAAACAATTGAACGAATATAATTTAAATCCAATCTTTACAAAAGAGGCCGTTTGCATGCGGCCTCTTCTCATTATTTTTGTTATCTTTTACCAATAGAATACATTTATAAACCAATGAATCGATCATTTATTATTATTAACCTGTTTTTGGTCTGGTTTTTGGCTGGCCCGCTTCGGGCAGGAGATATCCGGATGAAAACGCGATGGGATCATGTTCAGTCTGTTCACTGTTTCAGGGATGGATATCTGCTTCCGCTTGACCTGAAGTATAACCGGGAAGCGCCGGTACAGGATCTTTTTGCATACCACGTGCCCGACGGTGCTTTCATTTGTCATGATCCTGGAAATCTTCTGTTCAGGACCGACTCCGGAGATGTGAAATGGATTCCTGTTAAAGGAGATACAACGGGGGTCTTCCCTGGAAAATCGCTTATGGAAGGATATCTTTACTTGCCGTACCAGTCGGAAAGGGAACAGACAGCACTGCTGAACGTATCCGGGCACAGTATGCTTTACCTGAATGGCGAGCCTTACGCAGGCGACGGTTACCGACGTGGAAATTTGGATCTTCCCGTTAAATTGAAGAAGGGACTAAATCAAATTTTTGTACGTTGCTCAGAGCGGACGATATCGCAAGGCATACAGGCCCGTTTATTATTCCCGGTTGCTCCTGTAAGCCTCGGTACCGGCGACTTAACTGTTCCTGTGATTATTGCCGGAAAGACCCCGACTCTTCAGATCGGAGCGCTGGAGGTAATTAACGGAACTAGGCATTTTTTATCAGATCTGACCATTACTGCTACCCTTGAGGGCGAATCCGTTAGTGATCCGGTTGAATCTGTTTCTCCGATGACTGTCCGTAAAGTCTCTTTTTTATTCAATGCTGCCCGGGTAAACCAAAAGGGCCGGTATAAATGTACTGTTCAGTTAATGCAGAAAGGAAGGAAGGTCGATGAGAAAGACATCTTCATTGAAGCGGTTGATCCGGGGTTCTCCTACAGCGAAACCTTTATCAGTGACATTGACGGGAGCGTACAGTATTATGGCATTACACCACAGAAAGGCGGTATCGGAAAAGGTGCTTCGCTGTTCTTATCGGTTCATGGCGCCGGGGTAGAGGCAATGGGACAAGCCCGTTCGTATCAGGCCAAAGATTGGGGAACCATCGTTACGCCAACCAACAGAAGAGAATATGGTTTTGACTGGGAAGACTGGGGCAGGCTCGATGCTCTTGAAGTTCTTGAGATTGCAAAAGCTAAGCTGAGACCTGATTTAGAGCGGATATACCTGACCGGCCATTCCATGGGCGGGCATGGGACATGGTATCTCGGAGCTACTTACCCCGGACAGTGGGCGGCAATTGCGCCGTGCGCCGGTTATCCGGTCCTCAAAGCTTATGCCTCGTCAAAGGAAATGAAACCTGTAAAAGAGCTTACTGCGATGGAAAAAATGCTGGAAAGAGCGGGTTCTCATGCCAATGTGATTGAATTGATGCAAAATTACAAAGAGTCAGGAATCTACATCCACCATGGAGACAGTGACCGGGTGGTTCCTGTTGATCGAGCCCGTGGGATGCGGGAATTACTGGGTAAATTTCATCAGGATTTCTGCTATCATGAATTTCCGGGCGGATCGCACTGGTTTGGGAATGCCAGTGTGGATTGGCCTCCGATTTTTGATTATTTTAAATGGCACTCGATCAAACCGGACACGTTGGTCAACGGGATTGACTTTACTACGGCCAGTCCATCCATATCATCCCGTTGTTACTGGGCAAGTCTGCTTCAGCAGGAGCGGTCCTTTCAGTATAGCCGACTTAATCTGAAGTTGGACCGAAATCAAAGAATAATTTCAGGAACGACCGAAAACGCATCAGTCATAAGCCTTCTTTTAAATGTGTTCAAATCGGGTGATACAATTACAATATTGCTGGATAACCAGCCCGTTTTTCATGTTGTTAATCCCGGCGACAAAATGATCTTCCTTCATAAGCGAGATCACTGGCAAGAGGGTGAAGAACCTGATCCGCACCAGAAAGGAGTTGCCCGGAACGGCTCGTTTAAAGAAGCTTTCAACCACCGGATGGTCTTTGTCTACGGAACGGCGGGTGATGCCGGTGAAAACCAGGCTAACTATGCCAAGGCTCGTTACGATGCCCAGGTTTGGTACTACAGGGGGAACGGATCGGTCGATATTGTGCCTGACAGGGAGTTTGATCCCGGCAAATACCCGGACAGGAATATCATTCTATATGGCAACAGCTCGAATAACAGGTCCTGGAATAAATTACTGGCAGATTGTCCGGTGCAGGTGAAAAAAGGAAGTGTGATTCTTGGAGGCCGGCAACTGACGGGAGATGATCTGGGCGCTTACTTTGTCTGGCCAAGAGAAGACAGTTCTGTTGCTACCGTTGGGGTTGTTGCCGGTTCAGGGATCAGGGGAATGAAAGCGGCCGAAGCAAACCAATATTTTATATCGGGCAGCAGCTTCCCCGATTTTATGATCTTTTCGGCTGACATGCTGAAAGATGGTATCAAGGGAATAAAATGTGCCGGGTTCTATGACCGGGACTGGCATTTGGTTCCTGACGCTATGGTATTTGAGGATTGATAAGGGGTATTCTCATTAGAGACTGGAATTTTGATCAACACCATTCTAATGCCCGGAATTTTTTATAAAATTGCTTTCTTTGTTCCTGAACGTGAAGAGAAACGACAAATGTAAATGAACATTGCGAATAAGCAGTGCGAAGCTAATCTTGTCTGAGCTTTGCCGGGTGTGAATGAAAAATTGAAATATACAACCTGTTAAACGATGAAATCAAGTCAACTGATTATTGTTCCATCTCTGGCTTTAACAGCCATCACAATGGCATATGACAGCTTGGGAACCAAAGCAAAGGAGCTTACCGAAAAAAATAAAAAACCCAATATTGTCTATATCCTGGCCGATGACCTGGGCTACGGAGACCTGAGTTGTTACGGGCAAAAACGTTTTCATACTCCTAATCTGGACCGTATGGCCAGGGAAGGGATACGGTTCACGCAACATTACTCGGGTACAGCCGTCTGTGCGCCTTCGCGTTCATCACTTATGACAGGCCTGACAACGGGGCATACGCCTATTCGCGGAAACAAGGAATGGAATCCGGAAGGGCAATGGCCCATACCGGCCGAAACATACACGGTGGCGGAAATGCTGAAGGAGGCCGGCTACGTGACCGGCGCGTTCGGAAAGTGGGGGTTGGGTTTTGTCGATACCGAAGGTGCACCCGACAAGCAGGGATTTGACGAATTTTTCGGATACAATTGCCAGAGGCTGGCGCATAATTACTACCCTTCCCATTTATGGGACAATCAGAAAAAGGTGGTACTTGAAGGAAACAGCGGGGATCAGTTTGGCGAATATGCGCCAGGACTGATTCATAGGCGCGTCTTGCAATTCATAGAAAAAAGCAAAGAATCGGGAAAGCCGTTTTTCCTGTTTTACCCCAATATCATTCCTCATGCCGAATTGTTGCTCCCGGAGGAACAAATGGAGCCTTTCCATGGAAAACTCCTTCCTGAAAAGGAATTTAAAGGAGCAGAGCCGGGAGGTAAAAATTTCAGACAGGGTGCTTACGGAACGCAACCGGAAGCCCATGCAGCCTTCGCAGCCATGGTCAGCTTGCTGGACCGGCAGGTGGGCGAAGTACTTGATAAGTTAAAAGCGCTCGGGCTCGATAAAAATACAATCGTGATCTTCAGCTCCGACAACGGACCTCATCTGGAAGGCGGAGCAGATCCTGATTATTTCGACAGCAACGGCCCGTTGAAAGGATACAAACGTGATTTGTATGAGGGAGGTATCCGGGAGCCGATGATCGTCCGGTGGCCTGGAAAAATACAGGCAGGAATGATCAGCGACCATGTCTCTGCTTTCTGGGATGTGATGCCCACACTGGCTGAACTGGCCGGCATTGAGGCCCCGAAACATACCGACGGAATTTCTTTCCTGCCGGCATTGTTTGGTCGGAAAAACCAGAAAAAACATGATTACCTGTATTGGGAATTTCATGAACAAGGCGGGAGGCAGGCTCTTCGCAAGGATAACTGGAAATTGGTACGTTACCATGCGCAGGATCCGGCAAAGGCCACCACCGAACTCTACGACCTCCATGCCGACATCGGTGAAGAGAACGATGTGGCGACACAGCATCCCGAAGTGGTTGCCGATCTTTTGAAACTGATGGGGCAGGCGAGGACTCCCTCGGATGTATTTCCTTTTAAATCACCCAAAGTTAATCCATAAACCATGAACAATCAAATCCTTTTTACTTCGGCATGCCTGGCAACGATTACCACCTGTACTCCCGCAAAAAGAGAAGTTGTATCTCTAAATCTAAAGCCTAATGTGATCATTATTTATGCCGATGATATTGGTTATGGTGATTTGGAAGCCTACGGGGCCAAAGCCGTGAAAACACCCCAGGTGAATCGTCTGGCTAATGAAGGACTTCGCTTTACCAATGCCTATGCCTGCGCGGCAACCTGTACTCCTTCGCGTTATGGTCTCCTCACCGGAGAATATCCATGGCGACGTGAAGACACCGGCATTGCCCGCGGCGACGCTCCCATGATCATCAAAAAAGAGCAATATACTGTGGCAAGCCTGCTTCGTGATGCCGGTTATGCAACGGCTGTTGTCGGGAAATGGCACCTGGGCCTGGGAGAGGGCGGCTACAACAAGCAGAACTGGAATGGTTTGATCACACCGGGACCAAAGGAAATCGGCTTTGACTATTCCTATATCATGGCAGCAACCGGCGACCGCACTCCCTGTGTGTTTATCGAAAATCAGCGCGTGGTTAACCTTGATCCTGACGATCCGATCGAAGTGAGTTATACGACCCCCTTCGAAGGGGAGCCGCTTGGCAGTACCCATCCACAACTCCTCCGCCTGCATCCCAGTCATGGTCATGACCAGGCCATTGTAAACGGCATCAGCCGGATCGGCTATATGCGCGGCGGTAAATCGGCCCTGTGGAAAGATGAGAATATCGCCGATTCGATCACGACCAAAGCAATTCAGTTTATCGAAAGAAATGACCCGAAAGTGACTGGAAAGCCCTTCTTTCTTTATTTTGGCACACAGGATGTCCATGTGCCCAGGGTTCCGCATCCCCGTTTCGCGGGTAAAACAGATATGGGAGCCCGGGGGGACGCCCTTGCCGAATTTGACTGGTCGGTGGGTCAGATCCTGGAAACGCTCGATGAACTGGGGCTTACAGAAAATACACTGGTGATCCTTTCGAGCGACAACGGACCGGTGGTGGATGACGGGTACAAAGATGAGGCGGTGGAACGCCTGGGTGACCATAAACCCTGGGGTGAACTGCGTGGCGGCAAATACAGCGCGTTTGAGGCCGGAACCCGTGTACCGTTCATCGTGCGATGGCCGGGACAGGTGAAGCCGGGCGTGTCGGAATTGGCGATTAGCCAGATCGATTTATTCGGATCCCTTTCGTCTTTAACAGGACAATCCATTCCGGAGAAGGCAGCGCCCGACAGCTTCAATGCGCTGGATACCTGGTTAGGGAAGTCGGACAAGAGTCGTGATTATATTGTCCAGCAATCAATCGCTACGCTTTCGGTCGTCCGGGGAAACTGGAAATTCATTGTCCCCTGTAAAGCCGCAAAATACAATAAAAATACAAATACAGAGTTGGGGCATGATACTGTCGACCAGCTTTATGATTTGGCCGATGATGTTGGCGAAAAAGTGAATGTGGCTGAAAAATATCCGGAGAAACCCCGTGAATTAAAATCGCTGCTGGAATCGTTGAAAACTCAGGAGCAAACCAGGATCACCCCATAAAGATCATGGAACTTAAAAAAACATTTTTAACTTCGTCTTCGGCAGATGTTTCATCTTCGATAGATGTTTCTTTCGCTCAGCAGAGCTCAAAACAAGTTTTGGCTCTGCGTTCACTTAATCGAAACATTCTCATGCTCAGCAGAGCTCGGACACGTTCTACTTTGCATTCACCTGACCGAAACGTTCGTCTCGCCGGCGCAAAAACTAACGAATAGCTGAACAATTGAAACCTGTTCCTCTGCATATTAAACTTTTTCATGCTGCCTCCGAAGGAGATGAGAAAGCTTTTGAACAGCTCTATAAACTATATTTTCCAAGGCTTTATTCTTTTGCGCTGAAGATCATCGCCGACAGCGATCTTGCCAAGGATACCGTGCAGAATGTTTTTATACGGCTGTGGGAAACGCATGAAACATTCCGGTATGAACATCCTGAAGCCTTTCTTTATAGGATGGTACGCAATGCCAGTCTGAATTACGTCAGGCATCTGAAAGTGGTGGATAACCTGAAATCAAAGATCAAAGATCAGTTATTGGGCGAAGAATTGTATTACATCGATCTGGTTGGAAATGAACCTTATCTTTTGATTGAAAAGGAATTACAGGAAAAAGTCTCAGAGGTGATGAATTCGTTGCCTGAAAAATGCCGGATCGTATTTCGCATGAGCAGGATCGAAGGATTGAAAAATCAGGAAATAGCCGACAGGCTGAATGTCAGCATTAAAGCAGTTGAGAAGCATATTTCAAAAGCGCTGTCTGTTTACCGGGAACGGTTTGGCGGTTACGTTCCCATGTCGGTGATTCTTCTTCTTCTTAGACCTTTGTCATAAACCGCGACTTGGAACTCCGATCTGCAGCAAGGAAAAACGCAATGATGCCAAACTGGTTGGTTTGTGAGAGAGGAGTATTTTTTATGAACCGTAGACGATTTTAAATATTTTTTAAAACCGGGGTAGGGTAAAGCATTTCCGGAAGTGTTTTATCAGTGAAGCAGAAAAATAACAGACTTTTCACAATATGAACAACCTGATAAAACAACGGATCGTGAATTACTTTAACGGACAGTTATCACCGGAGGAAGAGGTTGGACTACTTGCCTGGTTAAAGGAAAGCGAAGCGAACAGGAACTACTTTTTTCAGATCAAGGAAAATCTTGATCCGGAAAAGATGGAACATCCGTTGCTCAAGAGCTCCTATTCGGGACTGATCAATAAGCTTCTCATCGGTCATCCGTTTAAATCCGTCTCACCGGGGAGAGTCAAAAAGATCCGGCTTTCTTTCGCCCGGGTAGCAGCCATGTTGCTCGTAGCCATCTTTACCGGCTTTGCGGCGGCTCACATATTCATAGGAAAGTCATCGGAAAGCATACCGGTTACGTGGTTTTCGACGTATGTGCCGCGTGGCGAAAAATCACAGCTCCTGCTGCCGGATGGTTCCAAAGTCTGGCTGAACGCGGAGTCTGTCCTTTCTTATCCCGGTAATTTTATGGAGAACAACCGGCAGGTGAAGCTGGAAGGGGAAGCCTATTTTGAGGTTGCCAAACAAGAAGGTTCCGATTTTACCGTAGAAACACGCGATTATGAGGTAAGGGTGACCGGAACCCGTTTTAACGTAATGGCTTATCCCGATTTTCACCGTACGGAAGCGATACTTATCGAAGGGAAGATCGAGATCAGGAAGGGAAGACAAATCATCGATGTGGAGCCGGGTCAGACCCTTATTTTTAAGGAGGATCAGTTTTTACTGGAGAAAACGGATGCGGTGAAAGCAGCCAACTGGAAAGATGGTATTTTCGATTTTGACAAGATCACTTTTGAGGAATTGGTGAAACGTTTAGAACGTTGGTATGATGTGGACATGGAGATCATCAACCCCGGTTTAAATAAGATCAGCTATTCCGGTGTATTTAAAAATGAGGAGACGATCGATGAGGTCTTAACCACGCTTCAGGTTGCGATTCCGTTTCACTATACAAGAGATGGATTTAGAAAATTTAGAATAGAAATAAATGAGAGTGAATAAAATGCCTGTGAAATCATAAAAGAAAATGGGGAATGCCCACCACTCCCCATTTCAAGTTCGTCTGTGTTCAATAATCGTATTAATCACAAAACAAATCAAAAGTATGAAAAAAAACAATTGGATCAATGGGAAGGGTATCCCTTTCCGGCGATGGAAAATTTTCATTAACATTAGCCGTTTTTCTCGCTCGGCAAAGCTCAAACAAGTTTGGCTTTGCCCTCGCTTAACCAAAACGTTCCTGATTATGAAACTACAACTTGTACTGATTTTGGGATTCCTGGTGCAATCGTATGCGACTGTATCACAAGCTCAAACAAATCGCTTAAATCTGCAGTTTGAAAACAATTCACTGAAAGAAGTCATTCAGATCCTGGAAGATCAGACTGATTATTCTTTTGTGTATAAATATGAGTTGGTCAGTTCCGGGAGTAAGATTACCGGTAATTTTAAGGATAAGGAGATCACAGAGATCCTTGAAAGTATTCTCCGTGACCGGAACCTGACTTATATGATCAAAGGAAAAGTTGTCGTGATCTTACCCACGGAGCAGGAAAATGCGGTGAGACAGCAAAAATCAAACGTTAAAGGAACTGTCACGGATTCCTCGGGAGCTCCTTTGCCAGGTGTAACGATTGTAATAAAAGGTACGACCCAAGGTACGATTAGCGATTCCAAAGGAAATTATTCACTTGCCGATGTTCCCGTCAACGCGATCCTTGTTTTTTCTTTCGTAGGGATGAAAACACAGGAAATTCCAATAACGGGAAGGCAGGATTTCTATGTCGAAATGGAAGAAGAAACGATTGGGTTGGAAGAAGTGGTAGCAGTTGGATACGGCACACAAAAGAAGGCAAATCTGACGGGCGCGGTAGCGCAAATAAAAGGCGAAATTCTTGAAAACCGTTCGGTTGCAAATATTTCCCAAGCCTTGCAGGGTCAGGTTGCCAACCTGAATATTAGCACTTCTGCAAGCGGTGGCGCTACCGGTGGGACACCGACGATTAACATTCGTGGTTATACCGGGCTGGGTTATACTGCCGCACCATTAATCGTTATTGACGGGATTCAGGGCGGAGATATTAACAATATCAACCCGAATGATGTGGAAAGCATTTCTGTATTAAAAGATGCTGCTTCAGCCGCCATTTACGGGTCAAGGGCCCCTTACGGTGTAATCCTGATTACGACAAAAAGAGGAAAGTCCGGGCAAAAACCTTCAATCACGTACAACAATAATTTCGGGTTTGGCCAAATCATCAATGTCCCGAAAATGATGAATTCATTGGATTTTGTTACTTTTTTCAATGAAGCGTCAGCAAATTCCGGAAATCCGCCTACGTACTCTGACGAGAATGTACAGCGGATTAAAGACTATTTAGCAGGAAAAATAACAGACCAAACTATTCCGAATCCAGCATCAACTACCGGTGGATATTTAACTGGAAATGCCAATAATGACTGGTTTGATATTATGTTTAAAGATGCTTCTTTCAGTCAGCAACATAACATTGGCATATCAGGAGCCACCGATAAATCCAGTTACTATATCGGCTTGGGATATCTTTATCAAGATGGGCTTTTTCAATGGGGCAATGATCATTATCAGCGGTACAATGCCCGTATCAATCTGAGTTCCAATTTGACCAATTGGCTTACAGTCGGTTTCAGAAGCGCCTTTTTTAGGGGATACAATGACGTTCCCGATGAATATGAAGGGTGGTTGGGCAATCCCATGCACGCTTTTGCCCGCACAGATCCTAACGATCCTGTTGTTTATCCGAATGGGGACGAATTCTCCATAATTAAAGGGTTTAAATATGGGGGAAGGGATAAACAAACTTCAGATAATCTGGCTCTCACCGGAGAATTTATTTTTCATCCGCTATCGGGATGGGACATTACAGTAAATTACTCTTACGATGGCATTTATGATAATTCTTTATTTGAAGAAAAAGAGCTTTCCGTAACTACGTACAATGGCCCGTCCGTTGTCGGCAAGCCGAATTACGTCAGTCGTTACATGGGCCGTTCTCAACATTACACACTAAATATGTTCTCAACATACGAGAAACAGCTGGGTAAACACTATTTCAAGGTGACAGGAGGATTTACACAGGAGTTGTACGATAATGTATCGATGTCGGGCAAGAACAATTATTTATATTCACAAGACTTACCTTCATTATCGTTGACGTATGGCTCTACGCCCAGCTTAAGTGACGGCGCCTCTCAATTGGCTATTCGGGGGGGATTCGGGCGTATTAACTACAACTACAAGGAAAAATATCTGTTTGAATTTAACGGGCGCTATGACGGTACTTCCAAATTTTTATCAGATGTACGTTATAAGTTTTATCCCGGTATGTCTGCGGCATGGATGCCGTCGAAAGAAGTGTTTTGGAGATCAGTAGAACCATTCGTTAATTCGTTGAAAATTCGAGCCACGTATGGCTCATTGGGCGATCAAGATTTTGCCGGTAATTATCCGTTCTATCCCTCGTTGAGTATTGCGAGTCCGACATCGAGCAACTGGTTGTTCAATGGGGGAAGGGAATCGTCAGTCAGTCAGCCGGCTTTGATTAGTTCATCTCTCTCGTGGATAACAACCACTACCCTGGACTTTGGCGCTGATCTTACATCTCTCTCTAATCGGCTGAATGTCAGCTTTGACTGGTACCGACGTTACATGGACGATTACGTAGGTCCGGCAGAGTCGTTACCGGCTTTTTTAGGTACGTCAGCTCCTCAAACCAATTCGGCTGCGATGGAAACAAAAGGATTTGAGTTGACGGTAGGATGGAGAGACCGGATCAAAGATTTCAAGTATGCAATCAATGCCGTATTGAGCGATTACCGTAGCTATGTGACCAAATACCCGAATCCGAATAAGTTGAATTCTACATGGTATGAAGGTATGGAAATCGGGGAAATTTGGGGCTATGAGACCGTCGGACTGTTTCAATCGGATGAAGAAATCGCTTCTGCTCCCTCGCAGAGTATTCTCTACAAGCGATGGCTACCGGGCGATGTTCGGTATAAGGATTTGAATAAGGATGAAAAGATTGACTGGGGAAATAATACAGTGGATAATCCGGGCGACAAGAAGGTTATTGGAAACACAACCCCCCGTTATTCATTCGGGTTGAATATGAGCGCGGAATACAAAGGATTTGATTTGACACTGTTTCTGCAGGGAGTAGGTAAACGCGATGTGGCAGCGGAAATCAATGCTTTTAGTAACTTTTTTTGGGGGATTACCGGTAATATATCACACAGTTCGGGGTTTGTACAACAACTTGACCGTTGGAGCGAAAGCAATCCGGACGGATATTACCCCAAATATTATGCGACAACCGAAATGTACAAAAACATGCAGAAACAGACCCGGTACTTACAAAGTGCGGCTTACCTACGTGTAAAGAACATTCAATTGGGATATAGTCTGCCTCCATACTTATTAAATAAAATCGGCAGCAAAAAAATCAGGCTTTTTGTTAATGTGGAAAATCTGGCTACTTTGACTAAACTGATTAAGACAATGGACCCGGAGTTTTCTAATTTTAAAGGATTTTCCGCAGCTAATACAAACTTCGATGGTAAAATCTATCCATTACAACGCACATGGGCATGTGGTCTGAATGTTACTTTTTAATGAACTTTTAAATTTCAGAATATGAAAAAGTGTATAATACTAATATTAGTCGGATTGGCAGGAGGATTGATTTCGTGTAACGATGAATTTCTGGAACGCTCACCTGATACACTCATAACCGATGGCGGTTTTTGGAAAACGGAAAACGATTTAAAACTTTATATTAATAATTTTTATAATCAAAGTGGTTTTTTTCTCCAATATACCGGTTATAATCAAGGACCTTATGCCGAAGACGCTACCGCCGGAAGTGATATTTATATCTCTATTAATTATAATCTGAAAATGAACGGCGAAAGCACTTTACCGGCATCCGGAGGCGGTTGGGCTGCCGGTGACTGGACGCTTTTGCGGAATGTTAATTACTTCATGGATCACTATAAGCAAGTCGAAGCATCCGGGAATAGTGCTAAGCAATATGTTGGCGAAGCATTGTTCTTCCGTTCTATTTTTTATTTCAATAAACTGCGAAGTTTTGGTGATGTGCCGTGGGCATCGACAACCGTTACGATGGATTCCGAACTTCTTTTTTCCAAACGAATGCCTCGCAATCAGGTAACGGATTCAATTATGCACGATCTGGATCTGGCTGTGGAATATTTGCCTGCCCGTGCAGGCGGCAATTGGACAGGACGTGTTACAAAAGAAACTGCATTGGCTCTTCAAGCGCGTATTGCCCTTTACGAAGGCACTTGGGAACGCTATCATGCTAAAAAGAACACACCGTTTAAGGTTGCCGGCTCTGACGGAACAAAGCTTATCCAAAAGGCAGCCGACGTAGCCGGGACATTAATAGCTTTATCGGAAGCAAACGGATTTCCCGGATTGAGTAATGCAGGCATTGAAAACGGATATTGGCTGCTATTTAATCAGAAAGACTATAGCAATCAAAAGGAAATTCTTTTTTGGCGTAAATATTCGTTAGAAGATGGGCTATATACACGACGGATCCGTTATACCGGCACCGGAGGATCTAACGGATTGACAAAGAGCATGATAGATTCGTATCTTTGTACGGACGGAAAACCAATTGCCGTTTCTTCTCTTTACGGAGGGGATAAGAATTTGAAAACGGTAGTTACGAACCGTGACCCACGGTTGAATCAGACTGTTCGAGTAGATGACGGAAAACATTTATTATGGGACAATCCGGTAAAATATTTTACTTTACCGTCATTCACAGCAATAAATGATCAAAAATGTGTTACCGGCTATGAACTGAGCAAAGGACATGATCCCGATTTTGCTCAATTTAATAACGAAACCAAGAGTACTGCAGGTACTATTTATTTCCGCTATGCTGAAACATTATTGATTTATGCCGAAGCGAAAGCCGAATTAGGTACGATTACTCAAAATGATATTGATAAAACTATCAATGCCTTGCGTAAACGGGTGGGAATGAACAACGGCCTGTTAAAGATGAATGATATTACGCCAGACCCGGATTGGGAGTTTAAAGATTTATCTCCCCTTTTACAGGAAATTCGGCGCGAGCGAAAAGTGGAACTGGTTTGTGAGGGATTCCGCGTAGAGGATTTGTATCGTTGGGCGGCTATTGACGAGTTAATTGTCGGTAAAAGACCGCTTGGTGCTGTCAGGAAACAATGGGAAAACTATCCTGGTGCAGACGAAACATTTACAAACGCAGTGTTAACCCTTCCAGTTGATGATAACGGATATATTGATCCCTACAAAGGCAGATTGAATGCAGGGTTCCAATTCGACCTGGGCAGAGATTACCTGAGTCCGATTCCAACAACAGAACTTGTTCTGAACCAAAATTTAACTCAAAATCCGGGATGGTAATACACCACATATTTAACTAAGGCAGACATTGCACCTGCCTTAGTTTTTTAATTTTATTCTCAATTTTAATGTTTATGAAACGCTATCAGATTTTTTCAATTGTCGGCATGACCATTTTTTTGTTCTGCCAACCGGCGTGTGCTCAAAAAGGTACCAATCAAACATTCAAGATATTAAGCTATAATGTCTTGTACGGGCTGCAGAAAGATAGCACCATACAGGCACAATACGTGGAATGGGTAAAAAAAATAAAACCCGATATCGTTGCTTACCAGGAAATGTGTTATTTCACGCAACAAACCATCGAAAGTCTTGCCTCCCGTTACAATCAGGATTACGCAGTCATATCCAAAACTGGAGGCTTCCCCACAGCTTTGTCTTCCAGGTATCCGATTGTAAACGTACAAAAAGTGGTGGATAATATGTGGCACGCCTATATTTATGCCAATGTGAATGGTATTCATGTGTTTGTTATACACTTCTCCCCGCACCGTCTGGCAAAAAGGAGAGCAGAAGTAAAAGAAATACTGGCCCATGTCGCTTTGATCCCAAAAAACGAGAAAATTGTAATTATGGGCGATTTCAATTCGTTATCTCCCGACGATGCCACTTCATACAGCCAAAAATACCTTGAGCTAAGGCAAAAGAGAGAAATAGAAAACACTAATAACCAGAACCTTGACAATGAGAAGTTGGATTATTCGGTGATACAGACAATGAAAGATGCCGGGTTAAAAGATGCTTATCGGTTGTTTCACAACAACTTTAAAGTGAGTTGTCCGACAAAAAAATACATCTCTAATGATGCAGGAGGCAGTCGGATTGATTTCATGTGGCTCAACCCTGCCATGGCGAAACATGCGATCAGTGCAGATTACATCCATGATGCCGACACTGATGTTATGTCCGACCATTATCCATTATTGGTGGAATTTAAGTTTTAGACAATCCTTCAAAACTTGC
>JBDKTZ010000356.1:0-5312 GCA_039679975.1 Prolixibacteraceae bacterium | reverse complement strand
ATTCGTCGACTTTTCCGTCACAAGTCCGGAAATAGTCCGTTTTTGTGCCATGACCGGTGGAATGATCAGGCACCATAGTAAAACAAGTAATAATCCTTTTTTCATAACAGAGAGATTTGGAAAAGTTGATATTCTAGTTGAAATACATTATGATGGAGCTTTATAGTGGATGATTAATATATCGTACGTATACAACTCTCCCTCGTTAATCATCTTAATAACACTGCAATTAAGCAGATTCACCGGATGGCTGAACACTGCCATCCGATGAAAAATTTGTCATTGGAGATTCTAATGTACTTACCATCCCGGATTCTGTGTCAACGTAACTCCTTCTGCTTCATACAAAGTGATTTCACTGGTGGGAATGGAATTCAAGTAATTCCTTGGACTTGCAAATGTTCTTTTATTGGAACCATATGGAAGAATATACCCGTCCGCATCAACAGCCATTTTACCTTTGTTCTCTGCACCAACCTTAGCACCTTGTCCAACTTTGGGGTTCATAACCATGTCAAGATATTCGCCTTTTTTCCATCGCATCAGGTCATACAACCGCATGTAGGTCCACGACATCAGTTCTGTTCTCCTTTCACGACGGATTTCCCAAATAATTGAAGAAACGACTCCCGAGATTTGTTCCAGTGCATTGGTCCGGGCCGGATCTTCGATCGTTACGCCAGACGATTTAACATCATTATTACTCACAAACTGAAGAGGAGCAATCCCCGCACGCGCTCTCAGTTTATTGATCGATAGATCGAGGTCCGCCTGAGTAATTACATTCAGTTCAGCACATGCTTCTGCATAGTTTAAATAAACTTCGGCAAGCCAAAAAACCGGAGCATCAATGTGGTTTTGATTAATCGTGGTAACCTGTGACCCCGTAAGATTTGCATTGTTGTAAAGTGCAAAACGATAACCGGTAGTTGCGGCCAATCCACCATCTTCCTTACCCGAATAGCCTAGTTTGCCTGCGATTGTAGCCAAAAGGCGTTTATCACGGTTTGCTCTCACTTTATCGATTGAGCTGTCGCCCAGATACAATGGTGACTGACTGACAGGCAGACCATCCGTACAGGCGTAGCTTTCCACCGCCCATCGGCTCAATCCGTTGATAATACTGGAAGTATTTGTATATGCTTGAATAGAGTGCATCAATATACTGGGCTGATAATCCTTATACAACAACATTTCCTTGCTATTGAGCAGTTCGACTGAATTGAAAACCGACTGATAATCAGCACCTAACTGATAGGTCGAATTGTTAATAACTGATAAAGCCGCAGATTTCGCCGTTGTTAAAAATTCAGTCCCCTCACCTGTATTATGGTATTTCCGGTATGTTCCTTCATAAAGACAAATCCTTGACTGAAGAGCATAGGCTACGTAGCGATTGATTACGTTTTTGCCGTCAGATAAACGCATATTTTTCACAGCAAAGTCAAGGTCATCAAAGACTTTATCCATCACTTCATTCCGATTTAAACGCGCTACATAAATCCTGTCACTTTCGCCGGCGCCGGCATACTGGTCAATGTAAGGCACGTCTCCAAAACGCTGCACCAGTCTGTAATAGGTAAATGCTCTGAAGAAACGCGCGATCGACTGCCAATGTAATATTGCTTCTTCGCTCATGCCTGGAACGGTTGGAATCCGATCTAATAACAGATTTGCCCTTCGCACAACTTCATAATAGTCACTCCAGTTTGTATTGGAGGAAGATGCATTCGGCTGAAAATTAAGAAAACTGTTATTGCAGAGGTCATCAGAAATATTGATTGCACTACTGGCGCCGGCACCCTGAAAATAAAACTCGGAGGTTGTTCCCGATCCGTTACCATAGCCAAGAAATTCGTCATAAAAGCCCCAGGCAAAAGTCCTTACATTAGCTTCACTGGTCCAATAGTTTTCATCGGTAAATTCCGTCAAGGGTCCTTTATCGAGAAAGCCCTCACAGGCAACTGTCAGGAACAGCATACCGCCAAGCGCTGTTGTATATATCCATTTTTTCATCGTGTTTAATCTTGAAGGTTATTATCAGAAATTAACTTGTAAACCAAATGAGATAGTCCTTGTATACGGAAATGTACGTCCCCACTGTGCCTCTGTTTCATTAATCTCAGGGTCGACCGGCAAGTCTTGTTTTGTCCATTCAGCCAAATTCTGAGCGCTGAAATAAACTCTGACCTTTTGGATATTTGCCTTTTGCGACAATACTGAAGGGATGGTATATCCAACCGTCAGGTTCTTGAACCTCAAGTAGGAAAGATCGGTGAGGTATCTGGTTTGTGCAACAAAGTTATTTGAACCGGGTACCGCCGAACTGATCGCGTTTGTTGCATGCCCGGCATATGGATTCGGGAAAAACGCATCTGTATTTTCCGAGGTCCAGAAATCAAGCTGATGGGCATACAGAGCGTCAGTCCTGTTGTATAATGGTAAAATCAAATCTGACTTTGACCAGTAATCTCTCTTGCCAACTCCCTGAAAGAACATATCGATATCAAATCCGTAAAGCGTACCGCCCAGTCTGATCCCATACTGAAAATGCGGATCACTATTCCCAATGATTTTCAAATCGCCGTGGTCGTCTTTTGTCAATGCACCTCGGTCAATTATTTTGTTTGGATCGATATCAGCATATTTGACGTCTCCCGGTCCGATTTTAAAATTACCCTTTATCATTGCTGTTGGATCCGGAAGTTCTGAATTTAATATCCATCTGCCGGCGTTGTCTTTTCCGGAGAAATCGCTTTCCTGATATAGCCGCTCCGTCTCCAGTCCCCAGATTTCACCAATTTCCATTCCTTCATAGAACTGCCCCAACAATTTGGAAGGATTATTCCATTTCGTCACAACAGACTTATAATCGGCCAGTGTTGCCTGCGCATAAATATTGATGTTTTTGTTGATATCATAATTGAAATCAAGAGTGAGTTCAAAGCCTCTTGTGCGTAAATCTCCCGCATTCGTTTCCGGAGCATCGGCTCCAAACACTTCGGGCAAAACCTTTCCCGGAGCAAGCATTCCCTCAGTATTCCGCTGATACCAATCGAAGGTAATACCAAACATATTACCCAATAGCCTCGCATCAAAACCCGCGTCATAGGTGGTGACTCTTTCCCAAGATAAACCTGGGTCCACAACCCTTGGATTATCAACTGAAGGTGTTAAAACTCCATTCGTAATCCAATTGATCGAGGCAGTAGGCATTGTAGGCAAAAAAGCATTTGCCCTTATCTCCTGGTTTCCGATCGATCCAACGGAAGCTCTTATTTTTAAATCGTTCAGCACCGGTTTTATACTCTTCATGAAATTTTCTTCAGTGATGCGGTATCCTAACGAACCTGACGGGAAAAATGCCCAGCGGTCGTTACTTGGAAAACGAGACGACCCGTCCATACGTCCATTTAACTCAAGCAGGTACTTCCCTTTATAATCATAATTTATACGCACGAAATACCCGGCTATCGCGTATTCTGTATGGGCAGGATTCATATCCGTGTTGCCTGGCCAAACCCATTGGCTTCCTGTTCCCAGGCCGACCTCTCCTACCTCTCTGTCCATCAAACCTCTGCGTTCAGCATAAATCCTTTCAAACTCATTCCATTCCAGATTTACACCGGCCATTGCTTTTACATTGTGGAATTCTCTGAACGTGGTATTGTAGTTGAAATAAGCATTAAATACCTGGGTCTGATCGGTCGAGTTTATATAAGATACCCTGTCATGCTGACTTCCCGGTGTCACCAGTTGAGAAAGAGACTTATCTATATTATTGGCATCAAACGGACTCCAAAAATCCCACAATTGTATTACCCCTCCGATATTCTTTCTTCGTTCATTCGTTACTCCAATACTATACTCGGTAATTAAGTTTAGTTTTTTTGTAATATCAGCAGTAAATGTTGCTCCCCATCTCACATAATCAGTTGTCAGATTGGACGTATTGGCATTCGCCAGATAGCCTGGTGCATGCCTGAAATACTGGCCTTTGTATGTCCCGTAAGGGAAAAAAGACCCCCACCTTTGGTAATAGCCAAAATAACCGTTGGAGCGTTTAAATCCAGTTGCATCATAATAATTGTAAGGATATTCATAAGTTTGGCGTGAAGACATGTTCCGAAAGTCAGCCTTCAGCCAGTCTGTCAATTGAGTTGTCAGTCCCAGGTTAACATTGAAACGCTTCAGTTCATCCGGGTTAATCTTCATAATGCCTTCCTGTGTATGATATCCAAAAGAGGCAATAAAAGAAGATTTGTCGCCCAACTTACCTGATGCAGTAATGTTATTATTGCTTTGCGGCGTCCAATTGCTTAACATTTCTTTATTCGGGTCCCAAATCCTGTAAAAATATGCTCTGCTGTTAATGATTCCCCAATCTTCACCATAGATCATTTCTTTGCTTTGGCGGTTATCAGCGTACTTTTCCTTCCAGGTTTTAATTCCCGGAAGTAAGGTGGCAAAATCCATCCCAAATGCTTCCGCTGCCTGTCCATCCCTGAGTTTGGCATTAATCAGCGCCGGCAGTTCAATTTCAGGATCGGTGAATTCAACCAGCGTAGTCGGGGTATTAAATGCAAAATTATTGGTGTAACTAATGCTGATCTTTTCACTGGAAGCACCCGATTTGGTCGTAATCAAGACGACACCAAAGGCGGCACGCGCGCCGTAAATAGACGCCGAGGCAGCATCCTTGAGAACAGATATTGAAGCAATATCTTCCGGATTGATCAATGATAAGCTCATCGGAACGCCATCGACCAGAACTAAAGGACTTCCGGCAGCTTTGTCATTAATTATTGTCCCTGTTCCCCGAATATTGATTGCCGCAGCAGCATCCATTGCGCCACTTCCATAGGTAATGGTCAAACCCGGAGTAATACCTTGTAAACCTTTCGATATATCCTGAATAGGCCTGCTAACCAATGCTTTATCAACATCGACGCTGGCAACAGCTCCGGTAAGGTTAGCTTTTTTCTGCGTTCCGTAACCGACTACGACAACTTCATCCACTTCTGAAACAACCGTTTCCATTTGAACATTTACAATGACAGCACTGCCAACAGGGATATCCTGAGATTTCATTCCAATAAAGCTAAATTGTAAAGTCGCACCGGGATTAACGGAAAGACTAAAACGACCCTCCATATTGGTAACCGTCCCAATTATAGTTCCCTTCTCCACAACCGACACGCCTGGCAGAGGTTCATTCGTCGACTTTTCCGTCACAAGTCCGGAAATAGTCCGTTTTTGTGCCATGACCGGTGGAATGATCAGGCACCATAGTAAAACAAGTAATAATCCTT
>JBDKTZ010000501.1:0-7192 GCA_039679975.1 Prolixibacteraceae bacterium | reverse complement strand
GAACAATTGCAACCGGTTGTCCCTGCCTTCTTTTACTATCGGGGTTGTATCATCGCCTTTGTAACCCGAAGCCTGGACATAGACAGGAAGGCCGTTTGCCATCAGAAAATTATCCACGAAACCTCTGGTAAAACCGGTGTTTCCTCCATTTTGGTTCACATAATGGTTCACGTTATGGCTGATGCCTAAATCGGCATCATAGTCTCTCCATAAAAGCACCTCTTTATAACCATTCATATTTTCATCGGCAAACATTTTGGCATATGGATTTTGGGATGAATCGTAACCATTGTCCTTCGTGTTATTAGTCAGCGGAATGACATCAGCTACTGAAGAAGCCGCCTCCATTGCCTGCGTTAAGAAATAATCAATTTCGGAGTCAATGTTTATAGTAAAGCCGGTTGTTTTACCGGTGCCAGGCCACCCGTTGCCTCCCGGGACAAAAGCCGTTCCTTTATGGTATTTCAACCAGGTAGCTTCGTGAAGGGCTACCCTTGATTTCATCAGTAATGCAGCATATTTCGAGATCCGGCTTGTTCCGTTTGGCGGATTTGTCTTTAATAACAGGATTGCAGAATCCAGGTCAGAAAGAATGAAACGGGCTACTTCATTGCGGGGACGACGTCCGGATATTTCAATCAACTCTTCTTTATTGTCGTTTAGTGTTTTCCGGACAATCGGGAAATCGCCCAACGCTTCAACTTTGTCAAAATATTCATAGGCGCGAAGGAAATAAGCCTCTCCGATGTAATGTTCAATATTTGCCGTATTGCCTTTTATTTCTCCTGACTTCCATCGGGGAATAACAGTTTGTATAAAATAATTACATTGTCTGATGTTATTGAAGTTCCAACTGCCTCCAGACTGGGGGACTCTCCATTCTCCGGGAACCCATCTATTGGAATAGCTGCTTGTCGCCTGATTGTCAGTATGGTTGTCGATCGAAAAGGTACCCGGGCCCCATCCCCCATGTGTAGGGAAATTGTATCGGTCAATGGTATAAGCAGCCAAATTCGCTTCAGTCCACAGATATTCGTTGGGAGTTACATTTGAGAGCGGTTCCCTGTCAAGAAAATCATTGCATCCTACCAGGTGAAAGAAGAAAAAAACAATGATTAAATCGATTACGTAAGATATTTTTTTGTTCATCTTTTTATGGATTAAAAGTTAAGACTCAGGCCGCAAGAAAGTACTTTTGCCAATGGATAAGTTTTCCCATCGTTCCACCCGCTTAACCCTACCGTTTCAGGATCGAAGGTGTCAATCATCGACGTGAACGTAAGCAGGTTATCGCCAGAGATATAGAAACGGGCTTTGGAGATCCCGAAACGGTCGGTAAAAGTCGTTGGCAAGGTATATCCTACCTGGATGTTTTTGACCCGCAAATAGGCTGCGCTTTGCAAATACCTGGTTTGGGTTTGCTGGTTTTTATCGGTAGTGAAATAAGGTTTCGGGAAATAGGCATCAAGGTTAATATCTTTGTGACCTGCTTTCACCATGACTGAATTTTCATCCCGGAAAAAATCCATGTGTGTCGTAAAACCGGCAGATTGCCACATACCGCCACTGGCGCCCCAGAAATAAGGCCCGTTTGGCATCCAGTCCCGCTTGCCGACACCTTGCAACAATACCCTGAAATCGAGACCTTTCCATGCTCCAGTCAGGTCGAGGCTGTAGCGATACCTTGGCGTCGAGTTTCCGATCACGGAACGGTCGCCGGTGTCTCCCAGGATCCCCGATCCGCCATCAATCTTTTTGTCATCATTCAGATCTGCATACATAATATCGCCCGCGCCCCATTTACTGGACAGGTTGTTCTGGTTTACGCCCGACAGATGGGTATCCATTTCAGCCTGCGTTTTAGCAATACCAATCGTGGTATACCCCCATATTTCACCCATCTTACGCCCGTTGTACCAGGTACTGATATTACCGGTCGGATTGGGATAGTCGGTGACTTCCTGCTGGTCGTCAGACAAAACTGCTCTTAATGCGTAGTTAAATTTGCCGATTTTATCTTTCCAGATGGCTTCCAACTCAAAGCCATACGAGTTCATATCGGCGTTATTGATTTGCGGTACATTGGTACCCAGGATTACAGGCAGTTCAGGAGCCGGGCCAACCATATCAAAAGTCTTGCGGTTAAAGTAATCGGCACTCACAGACAAACGGTTATTAAACATCGATACATCGACGCCAATGTTCCAGCTGGTTACCCTTTCCCATGTTAATAAAGTACTGATTAAGCCAGGTGCACTGGCGGTATTGGGTTTTTCACCGGCAAGTAACCACGATCCGTTGTTCGTTCCCACCGGCATTTGAGGGAAGAAGGGGTACCAGTTTGATGTATTCTGATTGCCAAGCTCGCCATAGGAACCTCTGATTTTGAGCATTTGTACGGCATTACCCCAGGTCCAGAAATTTTCTTTGGCCATATTCCATCCCAGAGAGAAGGAAGGAAACAAATTCCAGCGCTTGTCTTTAAGAAAACGAGAAGTACCGTCATAACGGGCATTCACTTCAAGCAAGTACCGCTCTTTGTAATTGTAATTCAACCGGGCAAAAAAACCGGCGGTTGCCCAATGCTGGTACTGTCCTTCGTTCGCTTTGCTGTTATCTGTTGCTGTATTGATCGTTGGTAACGATGGGGTAATCAACCCACTACGAGAAGCAGCCAATGTCCTGTATTTCATCAACTCTGAATTAAAGCCGGCCATTGTTTTGAAATAATGACCATCGCCAAGTGTAAATTCATAATCCGAATATATATTGGAAGTGAAAAAGTTATCGGCCTTGTCGTATTCGTAAACGGAGCTATAGCCTGCCGAGTTCCATCCGACAGCCACGGGGTAAGGGTTCTTGTTCACGTCATAACCATAGGCCGGGAGCACATCCTGATGGTAGGTATAATAGTTCACCCGGTAATTGCCTTCCGCATAAATGTTCCATCCCTTCAGCGGAGTAACCACCAGCTGACCTTGGGTATACACCTGGTCGTCACGATCCTTAGTCCGTCCCCCATCCCGAAGTTGTATGATTTCGCTGGGATCGGAATAATAGCCATTGGGGTCTTTTACCGGTACGGTTGGCCAACGTCGCGCGATATTATGGTAAAATAAATTAAACTGTTGGGTTGCTCTTTCATAGTCTTCCCTGATCAGCTTCATGCTGTAGTTAAATTTAACCTTCTTATTGATGGTTGCATTAAGTTTGGCAGTCAGGGTATAGCGATTGAATACATCGTCTGAATGACGGGACAGCCCTCCCTGATCAAGGAAATTGCCTGAGGTATAAAATTGAACGCTCTCGTTGCCGCCGTTAACGCTGAGTGAGTGCTCGTGTGAGAAAGCAGCTTTTTTATACTGTTCGGCAAACCAGTCTGTATTGGCATGCGAACCGGTGTAGTATTGCCACCTGTCGCCGTTCGCATTAGGCACTGTGCCATAATCAATTTCACCGGTCTGGTATTTTATGATCCGGTCGATTACTTCCTGCGAAAATTTTGCGCTCTCTCCGCCGTTGGCGGCTGCTTCATTCCAGTATAAGGCAAACGAATAGGAATCGAGCATGTCCGGTAAGCCCAAAGGAGAAGTGAACCGAAGATTATTGTTATAGCTCACGACCGTTCTTCCTTGTCTCCCCGATTTTGTTGTGATCAGGATAACCCCAAAGGGCGCTCGTGAACCATAAATAGAGGCAGCTGCTGCATCTTTCAAGACTGAAATATTTTCAATATCGTGAGGGTTCAGCGAATTCATGTCTCCTTCCATACCGTCAATAAGAACCAAAGGAGAAGAGTTAGAGCCGGAACCAATTGTACCGGCCCCGCGAATATTAAAACTCAGGTACTGATTCAACTCGCCTCCCAAACCGGAGGGCTGAAAATTCAACCCTGGGATAATTCCCTGGAGTGCCTGCCCGACATTCTGTACCGGGCGTGATTCTAATACTTCTGACGTAACTGCAGAAACTGATCCGGTAAGGTTTACTTTCTTCTGGGTGCCATATCCAATGGCAACCACTTCTTCAATCCCTATTGCTTCTTCTTCCAAAACCACATTAATCACGGACTGGCCAACGGTTGCAATTTCCCGGGTTTTCATTCCGACAAAAGAAAATACTAATGTCGCATCTTCGGGAATATTGGAAAGGAAGTAGCTACCATTTGTATTTGTTATGGTTCCATGAATTGTTCCTCTTACCAGTACTGTTACTCCCGGCATGGGTGCACCGGAGGAGTCGGTTACGCGTCCGGATACTTTAAGTTGCTGTTGAATAACCGCTTTATCTGCTGGAGTAAGAATGATATGCCTGTCTCTGATCACCGAAATTACCTTACCTTCACCAAATAGTTTATCAAGGATTACATCAACAGGTTCATTCTGAACAACCACATCCACTTTCTTTTGTACATCGATTAATCCGTTGTCATAGAGGAAGTAGAAATGAGTTTGCTCTTCGATTTGGGAAAGCACATCCTTTATCGAAACATTTTTCATACCCAAAGTGAGTCGGGTCGTTTGCGAATAGATGTTCCCTGCTACTATTTGCAGGGTACTGACTAAAATAAGAAATAAAGAAATCCTCATAGCCCTAAAGATTTTTCTGTGCCCGGGAAAAACCGGACACAATAAATTCGTCTTTTTTTTCATAAATTTGAATGTTTAAATTACTAAAATTTAATCTGCTCATTTGGGCAATCCGAGAGGAGGTGTTGACGCACTTCCTCTCTTTATCCGTGATTTTTTAAGTTAACATCGCCATATTTTTTAATTTTTACCGGTTATAATCACCCTTTCTTTAGTTTGAATTTGCCTTGTCTTGTCAACCCTGGCTGGAATAATACCGGTTTTAATCGGAGAAGCCAATTCCAGCATGATTAAGATCTGGCGTAATGATTCATTTTCAAAAGTTGTTGAAATCTTATAATCGCCTATTTCAGGATCAGCTATTTCTACCTCAATTCCAAACCAACGTTCAAGCCGTCGAGCCACCTCCTGTAAAGGACATTCATCGAAAATGAGTTTACCCTCATGCCAGCCAATATATTTTTCAATATTTCCTGAAGAAATGTTGGTTTGATCGGTCGTTTTGTCGACCACTGCCCGTTGCCCGGGTTTCAGAATAAATTCCTTGTTTGTTTCTGAACCGTTTGTATTCAGTTTGACTTTCCCTTCTGCCAGAACAACCTCAATGGCGTTATCTTCAGAAAATGCGCTACAATTAAAACACGTGCCCAGAACAGTAACGGTTACTTTTCCGGATTTCACCTGAAATGGCTTTTGCTCGTCTTTTTGTACCTCAAAAAATGCCTCGCCGGTAAGCTTAACATCCCTCTTCTTTAGGCCAAACGGGACGTTATACTCGATAGAGCTTTCCGCGTTCAACCAAACTTTAGTTCCATCCGGTAAACCAATTTCCGAACGTATTCCTGAGGGATTGGCAATTTTCTGTGTAGCAAATTGCTCCTTGCCGTGCCAGACCCCCTGTTTGTAAAAGACCAAAACAGAAATAATGAGCAATGGAACAAAAAGAATAGCCGCAACTCTTGTTAAGATATTCAGGAATGGAATACGGGAATGAGTTTTTTGAATCCGCTTTTTCACCTGACTAAAAGCTTTCCTGCAGTCAACTCCTTCGATTGAGCGGACTATTCGTTCTGCTTCCGCAATTTGTGCCTCAATATCATGTTCTCGCCGGGCTGCAAGAAATTTTTTAAATTGTTGTATTGTTTGAGTATCCTTTGCCATTTCCTGGTCATCAGTTTTTATCCGAATCGTTATTACATACGACTGAAACGACAAAGACACGTACGCGAACAAGGAAAAAATGATGCGATTTCTTGAAAAAGAAAATCTGTCAGATCCCCAGCAAAAATAGTAAGCCAATATAATCTTTCAGCTCAACACGAAGCACTTTCAATGCCTTACTTATTTGAGTTTCAACTGTCCGTTTGGAAATATTTAAGGTTGCCGCAATTTCTTCATTCTTTAATCCCTGAATCCGGCTCATGACAAAAATTTCACGGCATTTTTCGGGTAAAAGACCAACGCCTCGTTTCAATTTCTCCTGAAGTTCGGACTGGAAAAATAAATCAGTATTATAGGCCAGATGATGCCTCGATAATTCGATCATCTCATTGACATATTTCTTTTCTATTTTCTGGTGCTTCAGAAAATCGAGGCTACTGTTTTTTACGGACTCAAAAAAATAATTCTTTAATGAATCACATGGACCCAATTTCCTGTGTTTTTCCCAGAAACGAACAAAAAAATCCTGAACGATCTCTTCGGCATCTTCAATATTGGCAGTAAACTGCGAGGCATACATGACCAATCCAGGGTAATAAAAGTGAAATAACAACTCAAATGCAGTTTGATCTCCACTTTTAAGGCGAGCGACTAAATCTTTTTCCAATATACCTTGAATGGTTTGCATGACTACAAATTTAAAAATATTGTTGATTGCTCATTAAAAAGTTTATTATCCTGTCATTTAAACTATTGAAGAAAAACCCGCCATTGAACTGAGTTTGTCGCTTTTCCCGCAGGGGGCATTTAGCCGGAGTCGGAAACAAACAGAAAATTATTTGTCAAAACTTGATCGGGATTCAGAAATATTGGAAGTTCATAGAGTTATTTTATCTTGAGATTGTTATTATTTACTATATTTAACGGTAGCTTTAATATATTTGTAAGAACAGCCGCAACGAGTTCCACAGACGATGAAAAGAGTATTGCAATTCCTGACATTCTTGTCGGTCGTGTTTCTGCTCATGTCCGGTGGAGGTATCTTTGCCGGAGAAATAAAATTTCGCCATCTTACGGTTGATGACGGTCTTCCTTCAAATGTAGTCAATGTTGTTTTTCAGAGCCGGACCGGGTTTATCTGGGTTGGGACGAAAGAAGGGCTGGCCCGTTTCGACGGACACCGCATGGTACGAATTCCTATGCCTGAAAATGAATACGATCTGGTTTCGAAGCGAAGGATAAATGCCTTGTGCGAAGATGATGAGTACAACCTCTGGATGGGTACTACTTACGGGGTATTATGCTACAACCAGGTTACGGAAACATTCAAACATTACCTTTTCGATGAAGAAAACCGCCTTGACCTGAGCCGCTTTGTCAACTCAATCGTGATCGGTAAAGACGGGGTGTTGTGGGCAGGAACAAGAAATGGCATTTTTTAT
>JBDKTZ010000383.1:0-2335 GCA_039679975.1 Prolixibacteraceae bacterium | reverse complement strand
TTGTGTCCTTTAATTGCCCGTAGGAGTTTCGGACAACCGCCCAGCGGCTCCGCCTTATTCCATCCGGTGAAGCCTTTTGCTCATGAGCTCGGCGGATGATCTCCATGACGCATGCAGAACTCTTACCGGAATTTCCAGTAATAAATATCTTGCCGTTCCTACGGGCCACAAAGAAACCCGTTTCCGTCTTGAAGCAATACTTAAACCCATCCCCATATTTTACAAGAGAAACAGCATCCGGAGAACGGTAAAGAACATTTTTCCTATTGACCGGATTGACGTTCAGGCGATACAATGTTTTGCGTATGCCGTCATTCCGGTTACGTTCATTAATATTTACCGCGATCCCCTGTGTAGCAAAGCAATACTGGATAAAGTCAGCAGACTCTTTTTCGGTTGTAGAATATTGGAATGTCGTTCCGTTGGAATAATGGAAGTCCCAATGCCTTAATTCATCAAGAATAATTTTTATCTGGTGATTGTTCGCCTGCCAAAACCGCTCATCAAACTTCTTTATCTTTACAGGCGCATCAAAATAATAATAGGTCCGCCCATTGTCGTATTCTGTTTTTTTAAATTCACAATTATTTACAGTCAGCAACCGTTCAAAGCGCTGTTTTTTTCTTTCTTTTTTAAATCCCGCACAACAGCCATTCGTATTGTACGTCTCACCCTCTTTCTTCATGTGTTTATGGAACGATCCCTCGGCTATTACAGCCACCTGAAGTCGAAGCTCATCATCACTCCATTTAAGGCCATCTTTATCCGCTATCGCAAAAGTATTTGGAATTTCCCCCTCGATCGGCTCTTCCCAATGATCTAAGGCCGACTCTCCGGCCAATGTAGTCCCGAACTCACCATCATCCAGCCATAACATGCGATGCTCTAAAGATAACATCATGTCTATGCCAAGACCCGTGAAATGTAAAAATTCATCACAAGGGGAAACGATAAAGTCATCAGGAGCCAGTAAAACAATTTCCCCTGTCTTTGGGGAAAATTGTGCGATATTATCTCCCCCAGAATACGCCGAAATGCGCTTCCAGCCTGAGTTTGATAGGTATTCCGTGTCACCAGACAAGGGGCCGAACGGCCCCATGGCCATGCGCACCCGTTTATTACTGAGCGCAAAGTTCCGCAACGTCGGAACATCCGTGTAGTCATATAAAACACTAAAAGGCTTACCAGCCATTTAAACGATCTCCCAGTCCTCTGCCAGTAGGTCAGTCTGACCTAATTCCTGCTGTTTAAATTCAAGATATTTTTCCGGAGTACAGGAGACATTGGTGCCACCATTCCATACATGAAACGCCATGTGATAATTTGCAGAAAGGATAACGTAGGCATCTTTACTTAATTCTGTTTTATTATCCTTGCTGTAAAGATGGTGTAATACCAAAAACCTCTTGTCCGTTTCTCCGGATATATCACATCTAGCATCAGGGTTATTCGTTATTAGAACATTCACCCAGTATGAATGGCAACCTCCTTTGAAGCCCTTCTTCGCTTGGCATGACTTACAATTATTACTTATTTTTTTTCTGTGAGCTTGCCACGTTGTAGTAAAGGGTTTTCCGCAGGTTTCGCATTTAAAGTAGATAATTTCATTGGAGCATGGCATCAGGTCCTTACGAGCCACCAAAATTTTCGTTCCCCGAGCTATTCTTTTTTCTTTCCCGTTTTTATAACGCTTCCCATCCTTGAAATAATATAATTGAACTTCCCTCGTTGGTATGTCGTAACCCTTCGAGCGATACCATTTTACCAGACGGTTGTTGATAGTTACTTCAACGGTTTCTTCACTCATATTCGACTATACTCCAATCTGAGCTCAAGAGGTCAGTCTGACTGGCCAGCCACGGAACGAACGTCAGGACAGGATCAGCTGTTTTCATCATGATATAAGGCAGCATCCGGCATTCGGTACCGATCGGAAAGGCAGACGCGAGCGGCCGGCCTTCAGTAACCTTGACCTCGCTCCCAGGGTTGAAGAAAACAAACATGTTCTTCCCGTTCCAGCCCTTTCGAGCCACAAACTTCCCCTCTCTCAAAGCATTCAACGCATAACAAAAGTCCATTTTTCCCTCCTCAGTCTGCCATCCGGCAGCGTTCAAAATACAGCAAATTGGTCCGCTCTCTCACATTGGCCGCCAGCTTCTCAATGTCATATCCCCTTTGTGCAAGCAGCTGGTTGATATGAAACTCCGCTACCATGCTCTCAACCTCATTCCATCGCTGGAATTCAGAAAGCGCCTCATGCTCCCCGCCTTCAATATCCATCTTCAGCAATTTAATAGGTCCGTATTTCTTAACCACTTCATCCAAAGGCATCAGG
>JBDKTZ010000478.1:0-9367 GCA_039679975.1 Prolixibacteraceae bacterium | reverse complement strand
TCGAAATTAGCCGATTTGTAATAATGATTTTGCAAGGTGGAACGATAAGAATCTCCGTATATCTCTGCAATCTGCTCATACTTGATAGAACGGTGCCCTTTTTCATCCCTGGAATAGATTTCGAATACATAGCTTTTTTCTTCCATGATCTTATCGTTATCTCCAATCAGCACATCGAAATAGTCTGAAGAAACACGGTTTTCAACCGGAACGATCAGAGAATCAATCATCTCATTCCAAAAAATTGCAAAGGATGATATCCTCGGATTCTTCGAATACAACCGCAACAAAATTCTTTTGTCTCCACTAAAAGCATCAATGGAATCAACTTTTGCAATGTATATCGTTTCTCCATTCTTCAGGTATTCATCGTGGATTTCATTAATATCTGTGCAATTGACCATGAAGGAAGCCATACACATTAAAGAAATATATAAGAAGTATTTTTTCATGTTATTCTGAATTTAGTGTTGTTCTTTTCGTTCCGGGTATATCATTGTTCAGCTCCCCAGAATGCTATTTCTGTCAGATTGAGCCCTGTAGAACCACCCCAGGTTTCCGTTGCACGGAAACGGATATACCTTACCGGAGAATTTGTGATATCAAATTCATATTCTTCGCCGGCGGCAGCATAAGTCAGGTCATCAGCTGTAGGCGCTGCTCCGGCCGCCAGGCCTGAAGGACGATAGGCTTCCTGATCCATCATTTTATACCATCCTTCCCAATTGTCAACCGCAGTTGCCGCCGGATCATTCGTTCCCCAAATTTCAAAGTGTTTCGGACTGTGAAGTTGAAACACCCATGCCTGCCTTGACCAGAATTTAAATCGGGAAAGCCTGGCCGTCATACCAAGGTCCATTGTAAAATAAGGATTAGGATTCCCCCCGGGAGCAATATAATAGACATTGTCATCCGGGAGAATCTTGCTGTCCCACAACACCTTCAAGTCTTTACTGCCAAACGAGGCATGTAAGGGGTAATTTGGAGATTGAGGTAATCCTTTAAACTTGCTTCCTTCAAGTTGCTGCTCAAATAACGGGGTTTGAATGCTGTATGCCGTGTCCGAATAATTATCATACCGGTCACGAACAAATACACCCACCGTTACCTGCACTGTGTCCATACCTCTTACCGCCTTGCTTGCATTTTTCTCGGCTGTATAAAAATTATCCAAACCCGAAAAGGAGTCTTCTTTATCCGTCTTACTAATCAGGCCGACTACAATATTTTCAGCATCCGGGTTTTCCCATTCAACTTTTAGTCCGCCCCAGGAGGATAACACGGATAATGTAGACAAAATCGAGTAAATGGGAGAATCTTCCGGTTCAATTTCTACTTTTACAGCTTGCGATTCATTTTCACTACGGTCAACAGCAATTAATTCTACTGTCGATTTCTGTGACTTGCCAAATCCTTTGAGCTTAATTGAATTAAGAAGAAATGATGCTCTCTCCTCTGTTTGGCTTCCGTTAGATAATACATATTTCGCCTTCACATAAAGAAGATCATCGTCCAACGGGAGGTCGTAAGAAATTTCACTTCCACCTGCAAAATTAGTAACGACCGGATTTGTGACTTTACCCGGCGGGATTTTATCGACCGGATATTGTCCAATATAATCCTCCGAACAGGATACGACCAGAAAAATTAAGGGATAGAATATTTTTTTCATTGTTTCTGTGTTTAAAGATTAATTGAAGGTAGACTACTTATTACCAATAGGGGTTCTGAACCAGATTCTGATCGGCACGCAGGGTCGTTTCAGCCATTGGCCACAGATAATTCTTTGTTCCAAAGGTATAAGTCCATAAAACTTTGGGAATATAAAAATCATTACCTGCACCATCAGTATTCCATCCTTTTACCGCCTGATTGTAATAAGTATGGGCAAGTTTCCATCTTCTCAGGTCCCAATAGCGCTTGCCTTCAAAAGCAAGTTCAATAAGACGTTCCTGTCGAATAATTTCACGCATTCCGGCTTTTGTTTCCGGTTTTCCCGGATTGATCGAGTAGTCTGTCCAGCTTTCCTTCACTCCTCTTAGTCCGGCTTTCGCTCTGATGATATCCACATATTCCCACACCTCGGCGGTTGGTTGCTCATAGTATTCATTCATCGCCTCCGCGTACAGCAGGTACAAATCGGATAAGCGGATGATTGGGAATGTGGTACGGACCTGTTGCGGAGATCCTCCGGTGGTCGGATTGTGTATGGTTTCACAATGCAACAGTTTTTTAGGATAATAACCTGTTATCGAATATTTCAGGTTCGAGGTATTACCGGAAGTCTGCCCTTTTTTCATCAGCAAAACCCATGGTTGAGTTGTGGACGCACCAACACCCACATCATTATATCGTCCATTTCCGTACCATATACCCCCGTCAAAACCTAAGTTCGCATAGAAGCGCGGTTCACGGTTCAAATGCAATTTTGGGGTCTGAAACCCTGTAGAAATATAATATCTATGATCAGATTGAGCTATAGTCAATTCATAACGGCCTTCATAATCATATGTATTATCCTCGGCAATCGGCACTCCATTATTTGTATAGAAGAGCTCAGCCATGTTAAGGGTTGGTGCCAGATTTGACGAAACATTTGTTGCTGAAAGCTGAGTCTTATCAAAAAATGGGATGGCCATTCGCTCAAGAACATTAACAACATTCCTTGAATTTGCCCAAATTAATTCCGGGTTCCATTTATCGGTAACCACCGTACGCAAGGTCATCAGCAACTGAGTTGTATCGGATAAGGCATAGATTGGATTACGGTAAGAATAAAAACGATGTCCGCCAAGTAAACAGGTGTCTATCGCGTTTTTACAGGCAATCATCGCTCTGTTCCATTTTTCCTTATCATACTCCGCATTAAAAAGCTTCCGCCCCTGATTATCTATAACGTTTGTGTAGTCGGCATTTCCGTTAAACAGCGGGCTGGCCGCAGTAACAAGCACTTCCGCCTTAACAGCAAGAGCAATGGGCTGTGTAATACGACCTAATTCAGTTGCCGTACTGTTTACAATAAGAGGAAGATCGGGAACTGCCTCATCAATCAGCGCTACAATGTAATTAATACAATCATCAAATGGTTCGCGGTAAACCTGGACTTCTTCCACACTTGCCGAGATTGGTAAGTTTTCTTTGATCAAAGGAATAGGACCATACAACTTCAGCAGATAATAGTGCAGGTAAGCTTTTATAAACTTAACCTCTGCGATCCATGCAGTCCGGTCTGCATCGCTTAGCTCATCCCCAACTTCTCCGATCTTTTCAAGAAAAATATTACAATCGCGCAGACCTGTAAAAAGTTTGCTCCCGCCATTTCCGCTACTCCAGTAATTAAAAAGCGGATCCGTTACATTTTGTAAGTTCTTTTTCAGGTCAATCCCATACATGCTGTAATACTGTGAATAAAATGATTCATTTTCATGCAGCCAGAATTCGTCTGAACCCAGAATAGCTGGATCACTGCCGGCACCGCCAAAGTTGGGAAGATAAGAATAGCAGTTTGCTAAAAACCGTTCTGCTCCCACCCGGTCATTAAAAGAATGATCGAGCGTAGCAATATTATCAGGTACTACATCCAAATAATCTTTACAGGAACAGATGAATACCAAAGTACATATTATCGTAAAAGAAATAATTTTTCTCATATTCAGATTTCTTTAAAATGATACTTGAAGTCCAACATTATAAACCTTTTGGATAGGATAGCCCAAACCTTCACCGGCCATTTCCGGATCCCATAATTTGAATTTACTTAATACGAAAAGATTCGTTCCGCTGAAATAGATCCGGAGTTGTTTGATCCCGATATCTTCAACTTTTTTCTTAGGGATTGAAAATCCAAATTCCAGTGATTTTAATCGAAGGAATGACCCATCACGCATAAACCAGGTACTGGTTACAGTATTATTTTCAATTAGATGATCAGATAACCGGGGCCAAAGGGCATGTACATCGCGGTTCTTTTCTGACCAGTGATTGTCTGCGTATACGTTGAGAAGGGCATTTTTTGAAATGATAGTTGAGCTCCCGTCTGTATCAACAAACGGAGCGGTGGTTGTCGAATTGATCCAGAATGCTTCCCTTGCCAGTCCCTGGAAAAAACAGGAAAGATCAAAATTTTTATACCCGGTTGAAAAGCCGAATCCATAAACAATTTCCGGTTCTGTAGGATAACCAATCGGCACTTTATCAAGCGATGTAATCTGGTCATCTCCGTTTATGTCCTTATACTTGATGTCTCCACCCATATAATCGCCAAAAGTCTGCGTTGGTGAATTTGCAACTTCTGTATCGTCTACGAAAAGCCTTTCTGCAACATACCCCCATTGCTGACTGATTGGTTTGCCAATTTTTGAAAGCCATGGCGTAGTTGTATTATCCAAATCCTCATATACTTCATATTTTGATTTTGCGTAAGTAAAATTGGCTCGGGCCGCAAGCCATGTCCCGTTCTTAAAGTTATGCTGGTAATCCAGAGAGACATCTAATCCTCGGGATGAAGCTTCACCGACATTCGATTGCGGAGTAGCCTGCAGACCCATAGAAGCAGGAATATACTGCCTGCTCATTAGAATATTAGTCCTGTATTCCGTATAATAGTCAGCCTGGATTTCCAGATCATCAAATAATCCAAGTTCCATACCCAGGTTCATTTTTCTTGCTGTCTCCCACGAAATTTTATCATTTTCATAGCGCGAGATGGATACGCCATTAACCGTATAAGCAAAATCTTCTCCAAATGTAAAACCCTTTGAACTGTTATTCAGATTGACCTCTGAAAGATAGAAAAAGCGGTCTGCTGAAGAGCCAATGGCATCATTTCCCACTAGTCCGTATGTCGCTTTCAGTTTCAGTTTGGTTATCACTTTTTGCAGATTGTTCTTCCAGAATGGTTCATTCGAAGCAAACCAGGCAACACCTGCCGACGGGAAAAATCCAAACCTCTCTTTTTTTGCAAATCGTTCAGAACCGTTATACCCAAAATTAAATTCAGTAAAATAGCGCTTGTCGTACGAATAGGTAAAACGTCCTGATATCCCTAAGTTTCTTTGCGGCAATGACAACTGCAGTGTTTCCGCATTTCCGGTTAAATAGTTACGCATGGTAGATACCAAAAGGCCGCTGACGTCGTGTTTTTCGGCGATCGTTGTACTATAATTCAGGGTACCTTCAAGGTAGGTTGTTGTATTTACCGTTTTATCTCCCTGATTGTATTCCAAATACTCCGTTCCTCCTGTTGGATTCAGACAGGCTAAACTGTACTTATCTGTATATTTATCATACAATCCAATAGAATAGTAGAATGGATTGTAATATCTCGAAACATCAAAATAAGAATACCGGTTCGTGCTAAATAATCCCCTGAAAAATAACCCTTTGGCAACAAAATCAAGCTTCTGCTTAACTTCAAATTGCGCAAGCATTACTGATTTGCTATATTCTTTGTATCCTTTTACCATATCGGCATAGGGATTAATGTAATTCCCGGTCCCGCTATTTCCAAAAAGAATATGGGATGTATATTTGTATTGTTCATCTGCTTCATAATAGGCAGGGAAAAGAACAGGATCTGTGCGCATTACTTTACTGTAAAGGGCAGATCCTCCGTCGATGGGACCGGTATAATCGTCAAAAGTCCCGTGTAAACGAACCACGGCTTCAGTGGTATTGGTAATATTGATGTTTACATTTGAGCGTAACAAATAGCGTTTAAGGTCAATGTTATTGTTAAAATTGTTTTTACTGTCAACATTTAACGCCCCATTATCCTGATTGAACGTTCCTGCAATATAATATCTGGCTACTTTACCTCCACCGTTTACGTTAAAGTTGGCTCTGTGATTAATGGTTACTTCCTTGAAAAGAGCTTTATACCAGTTTGTGGCAGGATATACATTAGGATTGGCCCCTGAAGCAGTTTTTTCAATTTTCTCCATAGAATAGAGTTCAACACCATTGGCAGGATCTCTGGTAACAATAGCTTCGTTATTCAACTTCATGTAAGTTATCGCGTCTGCCATATCAATGTCTCTCGTTGGAGAAGAAAATGAGGTTTCATAACGGAATGATATTTGTGCCTTACCCTCTTTACCTTCGCGGGTTGTCACCATAATGACCCCGTTTGCACCCCTGGCTCCATATAAAGCTGTTGCCGTTGCATCTTTCATTATTGAAAAACTGGCAATATCATCAGGTTGAATCCGGGCAAGATCGGAGGAAGACATCTCCACTCCATCGATTAAAATCAACGGACTGCTCGCATAAGAAAAAGAGGTGACCCCCCGAACGAAAAAGCTCGCGTCATCCTGGCCAGGTTCCCCGCTCCGTTGATACGAGATAAGTCCTGACATCCGGCCTGCCAGAGCAGTAGTCAGGTTACTGGACGGTATTTTCAGGTCCCCCACATCTACTGTGGTAATTGAGGCTAAAACACTTTCCTTTTTCTGTTTGGCAAATGCAACTACTGTTACTTCATCCATTTCTTCAGTCTTTTCTTTCATCTGCACGTTGAGAATCTTTTGATTATTCACGCTGATAATCTGAGTATCCATTCCGATAAAAGAAAATACAAGCTTGTCATCGGGTTTTGCCACTATCGTGTAAGATCCATCATTATCTGTAATGACACCCCGGGTTGTACCAACAACCGTAATGGTGACTCCAGGTAAGAAGCTGTTATCCATTGCCGTAACCTTGCCTGAGATGGTAATTTCCTGCGCATTCGCCCATACTGCTGACAGAAAAATCAGTAGTTGGGACATCACAATTATTCGTAAGCGTCTTTTCATAGATTTATTCAATTATTAGGTTTGTCTATGCAAAATAAAGGCAAAAATATCATTCAAACAACACTATTATAAAATGTTATATAACATTATTTTATAATATAAAATTTACTATTTCCCATTACCTAATTTAAATTAGTCCATCTAATTTATTTCGTGTCGATTACATATGCCATGTGTTTCGGAGAAGTAGCTTCATAGGATATAAATAATAAAAATAAAATTAGTTTTGGATTTGTTTTTTTACATTAACAAATATAGATTTGCAAAATAAAATCATTATAAAACTATTCGGGTGTGAAAAAACCAATACATATTCCTTATAAATGGGAAATGATCCTGCTGCTTTGGCTGGCATTCTTTTTCAATCAGGCAGACCGGCAGATATTTAATGTCGTGTTACCTGCTGTTCGAGGTGAGTTGAACCTGACTGATTCGGATATGGGGTTAATCGCTTCAATCTTAATCCTGGTATATGGTATTCTGGTTCCGGTAGCAGGGTTAGTCGGAGACCGGTCTAACAAAAAATATGTCTTAATGATCAGTTTGCTGATCTGGAGCAGCTCCACCCTTTTCACCGGAATGTCGACCTTACTGATCCATCTTATTTTCCTTCAAAGTGTAGCCACGGGAGGAGGAGAAGCTTTTTATGCTCCCTCGGCCAATGCCCTGATCAGCGAACATCACGACAAAACCAGGGCAACAGCGATGTCAATTCACCAGACTGCCCTTTATGCAGGGATTATTATGAGCGGCTACCTGGCAGGATGGATCGCCGATCATTTTGGTTGGAGAATCGCATTTTATGTTTTCGGAGCATTTGGCATTATCCTGTCGATTGTGATCGGAATAAGATTAAAGGATTCCCACCCGGTTTCCACCGGGAAAGATGGGAATAAGGTACCTTTTAGCGAAGCTGTGGGAGTATTTTTTAAAAAACCAACAGCTCTTTTACTGACTTTAGCATTTGCAGGGATGGTTTTTGTCAATGTCGGATTTATGACGTGGATGCCTACCTATCTTCACGAGAAATTTGGATTCTCCCTGGCCAGATCTGGCTTCGATGCAACTTTTTACCACTATATCGCTGCATTTTTTGGCGTGCTGATTGGAGCATCAATCGCTGACCGTTATTGCAGGAAATTTACAGGAATGCGCGGGCTGGTCCAGGCAACCGGCCTGCTTCTCGGAGCTCCGTTCATCTTTCTGATGGGAATAGGGGGACCACCGTTTGTGATCTATCTCACGTTGGCCTTATTTGGCTTATTCAGGGGCATCTATGACTCGAATATTTTTGCAGCGCTTTATGATGTCATTGAGCCCCGGTTTCGCTCTACCGCAACCGGATTAATGCTGATGTTTGCCTTTGTAACGGGGGCTTCGGCACCTTATATCCTGGGACAAATTAAGCCGGCCTTAGGACTGTCATGGGGATTGTCTGCATTATCAGTAGTTTATGTTTTAGCAGCATGCTGTATCTTTATAGCAGTACGTTTCTTTTATAAAAAGGATTTAATAAAACAAAATCTCACCATATGATACAAGTCATTCACAGGGCACTGGATATTATGGAGCTTATCGCTCAGGACCGCTCCCGTTTATATACGCTTAGTGAAATATCAGGTCAATTGAAGCTAAATAATGGTACCTGCGCCAATATCATAAAGACACTGGTAACAAGAGGTTACCTCGAACAGGAAGGGAGAAAAACCGGATACCGCCTGGGGTCGATGTCGTACCTGCTCACCGGAAATTATTCGCATAAGCAGGAACTCTTGTCGGCGGCCACTGAACCGATGAACCAGCTCTTATCCCAGCTCAATGAAAGCTGCATCCTGTCTGTTCTTAAGGATGATATCCGTCTGGTCCTCTACGAAGTAAAAAGCACCCATGAACTCCAGGTCATTAATAAAAAAGAAAAAGAAGCTTACCGGACATCCACAGGAAGAATGATCCTGGCCTGTATGGAAGAAAAAGAACAGACCGAATTTATCCGGAAGTTCGGACTTCCCTCGCCCGATGTTTGGCCAGGTATAGAAGATGAAGAAGATTTGCTGACCGAGTTGAATAAGATCCGGAAAAAACAGCTGGCGGTGCAAGTATCAATAGCACAAATTGTCGGACTGGCGATCCCGGTATTTAAAAACGATAAAGTGATCGCCAGCCTGGGAATCTATCTGCCCGAAACAAGATATACGCCGGCCATGCAGAAAAAGGCATTGGAGGAGCTTCGCAAAACAGGCGGGCTGATTAACGGCAAACTGAATGAACGCTTCGAGTAAACGAAAACAGAGTCAAAACAAATCTTGAGTCTGTTGAGCGGGAGAATGTTTCGGTTGAGCGAAAACAATGGCAGGTTTACCTGGACATTGTTGAGCGGAAGAAACACCTGTCGGAGACAAAACGGCTAATGAAATGACCGTTTCGAGTAAGCAAGAGTAATGAATAATTCCTGAAGAAGTACCTCAGCATCCGCTGAAATTCTCAGGATTAAAATAATTATAAAAATGAAGATAATTGATCTGAAAGCCCGTACGGTGGCTATTCCGCTTAACGCGCAGCTTCGGCACAACACC
>JBDKTZ010000227.1:0-7698 GCA_039679975.1 Prolixibacteraceae bacterium | reverse complement strand
TTAATAACAGAACTATTTTGTGAGGACAATGTATGAATATGGGTTAACTCATCGATACCATAAAAATCTCCACGAACGAAAAAAGGTTTGAGCCGAAGATAAGTCTGCATTGCTTTTTTCTGGGCTTGCCAGATTTCAGGAGGAGGACTGTTTTTTTCACCAATACCCAAATGAGCGAATTGTACCTCTACACTGGGAGGAGATGCTTTAACTCCGAATCTGCCGCCAATACCAAGATAACGGCAGGTCGATGCGGTCCACCAAAATACCAACGCATTTGCATTGTCTGTTTTCAGATTAATATGATCATAAAGCGGTATGTTGTATGCCAGATTATAATAATATAACGACTTTGATCGTCCGCTAACAAGGTCATTCATAGGATCCCACATATATTCAAAAGCCCAGATTGCATCAAATGTCCCTGAATTTTGCGTATAATAAATTGGGACGAAACGGGCCGTGGTAGGACCTAACACCTGATCATGCATTTCGATCAGCACATCAGGGTATTTTTCTTTTACACGTTGAGCTAATCTGGAATAATTACAGACATGTTCTTCTACTGTATAGGGAACTGTGTGCCCGTGTCCTTTTACCTGGCATGGTCCGGTATAGTTCGTTCCGTCAAACATAAAGTATACAATCCCTTCGGAAGCAAGTTTAAGCAATCGTTCAAGTTTAGTTTGCCACCAGCGAGGTGCGCCACTGCAAAGATGACTTCTGCCGGGAAGAAAAGGCTTCCGTGCAGACCGGGGATATGCCGATTCATCATTCCAATTAGCCAAAGGAGTATGCAATGCAACCTTCAGGTTATACTTGCTTTTCATGTAATTACAAAATTTTCTGCATGACATTAACCGGTCATCCGCCCAAATAGTAGATCCCATCCTGGTATCCCAGCCGGGATCCAGATAGAGTGCTTCACATCCAATCGCTGCAGCTTTGGCAGCCTCAATTTCCATATCTTTCAAACAATAAAACCTGGCTCTTTTGTTGGGCGTATCAGGAGCATTCCACCAATGGGGATTATCATAGATTTCATTCCAGTGGACAGGAGGATTAAAATCATCTGCAAAACGGTGACCCTTCCCGTCCATGAAATTTCGGAAAAGTGAAAAACCTTTTTCCCATTGTCCAGTGAATGGAATATACCGGGTGAGGCCAAACCTGATCGTTTGGTTTGGCCTTATGTCTGCAGTCGTCTCAGGAATATTGTTGTGGATCCCTGTTCCTCCCCAAATAAGAGACCCTTCAACTGAGTCGCCAATAACAGAAATTGACTGATAGCTATTAACGACAGAATATTCCATTTGATCCTGAGAGTACTTTATCATTAATGTCCCGGCTTCGTTATTAGCCATTATCCAACCTTCCGAAGCAATTTCAAATGAAGTCGTGTTAACCATATTTTTGATCAGATATTCCTCCCTTTTACCTGAAGCGGTATTGATCAGAAACGGGACAGCATAAAAACGCCAGTTCTGCGATATAACTCTGTTGCTTTCCCCTCGCCCAATACAACTACGAAAACCACATCGACCTGTCTGTCCCAGGTTTAAATCAATTCTTTTACCACTGATGTTTTTGAGAACCAGAGACTCTTCAAACCAAAGCTGGTCCTCCGGAAACTTAAAGGTATGCGTAACAATAAAACTATCTGTTGAACCTGTAAAAGTAAATTCACTGATATGATCCGGCAATTCCTTTATTTCAGATTTAACTTGCAGCGGACGCCCAAAACCATAGAAATAATCGTCATTAGCTAAAACAACATTATTCTTCTTATCATAAAGCGAATAGGGATTGAGTCCATTAACCGTTTCAATTTTCAATCTGAAAGCCTGATTCTCAATGACTGTACTTTCGAACCTGGTAAGTGGTTCCACTGACTCTTCGCAATTCTCAACAGTTATTTCTTCTGGTTTAAGTTTAATATTATTATTCACCGGATTATCTGAAAAATCCGAACTCTCCGCAAACAAGGACATGTTTTTTCCAAAAGCAACATTTGTTATACATCCCGTGAATAAAGTGATCAAACATAAAAATAGTCTCATCTGTATTGCTCTATAGATTGATTTATAAAAACTAACAAATATTCACTTTGTAAAATCGAATACCCAAAAGGGATTATTCAGAAAGGATTAAAAACCATCCTTTATTCGCTTCCACCGGGATAGGTTCATCCGGTTTAAATATCGTTTCATTCTGAATCCCGTCTATCGGGGGAGCGATTATCCTTGCTCCTGATTTATGGATTCCGATTGCTTTCCAGTCAATATTTAATTCTATTGTTTTATTGTCGCCCCAATTTCCAACAGCTATCAATGTTTTATCTTTTTTTACATAGGCTGTTGCTTTTATTTCATCATTATTGATTTTAACAGGGCAACGTTTTGACCAATATCCCAGCATTTGTGATTCACTAATGCCAAAATCATCCCAAAGTTTCCAAATCGCAGCAGGATTACCTCCCCATTTTAACCTGTTTGTCATTCCATATACCATTCCTCTCCATGCATTGCCTCCTCCTTCAAGCATTTCTCCATATAATCCGTAAGGTATCCCTGCAATCTCAGTCAGCCAATAATCAGGCAACTCATTATAATCAAATCCTTCACCAAGCCATAGACTATTTATGTAAGGAAAATGCTCCATAAAAAAATTGGAGATATTATTCATCCCATACTGAGGAAGAAAATGGTTACCACAATGAAAGTCGATAAGACATCCCGGTCGGGACCGGTCCATAACTTTCCTCACACGTTTCATAATTTCCCGATCATAACCCAGTCCGTCAAGATAGACACCATCAATCCTTGCTTTTTTAATGAGCCAGTTCAATCCTTCAAGATAGTAATTGTGCCAGCGCGAAAGGCCAGTCTGAGCTATTGCTGCATCCCATGTTCCATCGTCAAAATAATGATGCCATGCCGGCAGGTAATCAGTAAGAAGGTGTTCGCAAAGCCATGATTCACCAGTAATTCCATCTGTTTCCGTAGGCCGGGTAAACCGGTCGGCAAGTCTGAATCCTTTGCCGGAACGAAAAATCTCGTTTCCCAGGCTCCGAAGTGCAAATATTTCAGGCGCTCTAACACTTAATTCTCTAACCGTATAATATAATTTTACTTTTTTATCATGTGAATGTTCTTCGGTGACATAGAATTTTAACGTATCAGAAGTAACAAAAGGATAATTGATATAAGGATTAAGTCCGGTTGCATGATGGATATTAATTATACTTGCATTTGATTTATTAACACTGTCAGGCATATTTATACCTTTATTTGAATGCCAGTAACGCCATTGCCAGTGATCCTGATCAAGAGGTTTGACCGGGGTTAACAGAAGACCAAACCGGAACATCAGCGTATCACCTTCTTTAATCTCCCTGCTTCCACTATAGGCTTTTGCAATAAACGAATTTCTTTCCTCCCGTATGGCGCAACCTCCTTTACCGGAGTTATACCAATCTTCAGGAATTCCCGTGTCTTTAAAGTTAAATAGCTCCCATATATCCTTATATCCTTTAAGGCGGCACTGTAATCCCGCGCCAACCGTACCGATCCAAAACACACTGTTGCTGCTGTTAATATCCCATTTCCAATCCCATTTTTCCGGACGAAATCCGCCCTTGCACCCCATTCCCATCATGTATGTGGCTATCTCTTTTTTATAAGGAATCTCCAATCTTATATCACTTAGGCTACAGTTCTCTTTTGCCGTTATCTTTATTGTAAAATTGGCATAACCATCACACTCAATCTTCGACCTGCACTCCATATCTAACCTTGGAGACTTGCCCCGGGTTTTCAGAACCAAAGCGCCGGTGCTTCTGTCCATAACTTCATGTTTGCTGAATTTAAAATCAATTTGATCTCCGTTTTCTTCGATCACCAGCCTGACAGGAGACGAGAGCAACTCTCGTTTAGGCCCATTCATTGCAGCCGACATGTCATCAAACATACTGGTCAATTGTCGCGGCAACCCGCTTTTATCAAGGATAATCTCACGTCCCAAAATGCCTGCTTTATTATTTTTAAACGATACGGGTGTATAAATACCAAACACATTATTATCCAAGCCTATATCCGAATTTAACCATTTCATTCTTGACATCTTCTTAATGTCACCGACACCACCATCGGTAAGAGATTCTCCTGAAACATCAATTCTGATTGCCACAGTCGATTCTTTCAGTCCTAAAGGCTTAATTTTCGCCTTACATAATAACATTCCTTTAAAATCCAGGGGTATCTGGATTCCACACCATAAAGGTTGGACATGATTTTTTTTTACAGACAGATTTTTCGAAAATCTTTTACCCTCCCAATCCACTCCGTTTGTATTGAAGCATGTAAACAATTTATTATCAACATCTTCACACTCAAACACAACATCAATATCATCAATATCTGTCAAAGCATAATACCCAATCTGAAAAGTATAATATTCACCGGGTTGTCCTTTACCTAAAAATTCGTCACCAGGCCCTTTTATGATCCACCTTAAAGGAAGGTCATTCCTCATAACAATCGGATATTCCCTTTCTTCGGGAAAAAGAAGATAATCACTATTTCCTGAGGTATTTATCAGCCTCTGAGTTTCATCCTTAGTAGCAATAACTTCCATGGGGAAAACATTGTAAAAATCATCTTTTGCCTGAAACTCAATGAGCTGTGCTTTTGACAGGGTATTCAGTTTATTCAATGGGAGAGAGATCTTCCAGTACTGATCTGCACGATCTTCAGGAATCAGGTAAACTGTATTGGGAAAATAACTGTGATTAATATTATAAGGCATATAATAGATATAATATTTCCCAGGAACTGTCGCCGGTTTAAAAACGATATCACCATACTCCCTGTTAATTTCGGGGCAATATATATTATCGACTTGCCTGTTCGTTGAGGCATCAATGATAATAATCCGTTTATCCTGAGGTCTTGCGTCACGTCTTCTCCAAGGTAGGCGGATGTATGCAGCATCGGAATTTTCTTCAACCTCAATTACAGCCCTGTAATTTCCATAAGTCTCAAATTCCCATTTAGCAATACCATATCTTGCTTCAAAAAAACTTAGTTCAACACCCTTTCCGTATACCGACAATGAAATGTAAAAAGCACAGATCAGGGATAATATAACTTTAAAATCAGATTTCATTATTGACTTTTTTTGACGGATTAAAATTCCATGCGTCGACCGAAATATTTTTAAAATCAATTTTCCTTTTTAATTCAGGAGAAACCAATACGCTGATCCTTTTTTCTTCTCCGGCCAGAAGTATGAAATAATTCTCCTTAAAATAGATCTCATCAGGACTATAAGTGCTTTTTAACTGTACAAACAATGCCGGAACTATCGATGTATTTTTTACGTACGCCTTAAAAAGAGCCATGTTTTTACTTCCCCATGATATATTTTTTTCGTAATGCATCTTTAACGAGAGATTTGTTGCCGGTGCACCGAGCATGGGGCGCAGATATTCCTTACAGGGATTACTTTCAGACGAATCTTTAATCCCAAAGGTATAGGTCTCTGAAGACAGCGTCTGACGGGTACGATCGAACAAGTCGAAACGTACCAACAGAACGCTGTTATACATTTCTGCAGGAATTTTAAAATTCAGGCTATCAATCCGGTGAGAAGACAAAGGAGAAACCGTGACTTCCTTACTATCTTTGTAATAGATCTTCCCGTTCAGATCAACAATAGTTGTTTTTAGGATACACTCATCTATCAAATCCTTTTTTGTACTGGTCACAAATACAGGTAAGAATAACGTATCTTCAGGCTGTAACACAATCGAGTTATATTTTGTACTAATGTCAATCTGTGAATAAGAATTACGGGTATAATACAATGCTGGCTTGGCTGAACCATAATACTCCACAATGCAGCCATGGGCAACATTTGGCCAGGGTTCATTGAAAGTCCACATATAACATCCGCTGCGATGCCATTTTGCCCTTCTATGCGACTGATTGGCATATCTTAAACCTTCTGCCTGAACAAACTGGCTGACTTTGATTTCTGTTTCAATATCCGAAAGTTCTCCAAACAAGGATTTATAGATTTCAGGCTTAAGCCAGTCTGAAGGAGTATATGCTCCCATTGCATTATGCCATCCCCATATGGAGTCATTGTATGGAACGGCATTTAATTTCATGTTCGGAATTATACGTTTCAATGTTTCAATTGAAGATGCTCCTGATGCTCCATATTCAGTCCACTCAGTAGGATTATCAGGCCCAACCGTAAGCGGAGTACCTGAATTATAAACGTTGTATTCTCCAGGAATATAGAACCAATGCGGCCCATGCCTTTGAAATTCGCATACAGGGTCTGGCCCATTCACCGACCGGGCAGGATCCATCTCTTTACAGATGCGCTCAAACTGAGCTACCTGAGCGCTGTTATTTTTGTCAATATACAATTCGTTACCAAAACCATAACGAAAAATGCAGGGATGGTTTATTAATCCGTTCATAACCATTCTTTGTTCTTCTGCCGTAGAATAAAGAATGTTGGTGGTTTCCAACGGTCTTGCCCCGGCGTGCGGCATCTCCTGCCAGACCAGAATACCATATTGATCACATAAATCATAAAAAGCCTGTTTTTCTATCAATCCACCTCCCCAAATCCGAAAAACATTATAATTGGCCAGAACAGCCATTCGGATCAGGTGTTCGTACTCTTCATACCCTGGACGTCCATATAGTAAATCCGGGGGCAACCAGTTTCCCCCATGCAAAAAAACAGGCAATCCATTGATCTCCGTTAAATAGTTGGCTTTTTGGTTCTTAGGAACGTCCCGAACACCTGATCCATCAGGTGAATACCATTTCATTTTCTTATAATCATCAGCATCCGGATTGGCTTTTATTTTAACTTCCCTGATCCCGAAATTATCAGTTATCTCATCCAGCAACAGCCCACTTTTTTTGTCTTTCACGGTTACTGTTAAACCATATAAATTCTGATCTCCATAGCCGTTTGGCCACCATAATGCCGGTGAATCAATTTCAAAAGAATAAGCAATTTGTGTATTACCTTTAGCCAGCATAACCGGGAAGCTTGATTTCGAAACAGGGGTATCTGAAGTTATACACGTTGCTCTGTATTCAAAAACAACTTCTCGTTCTTTTGGGGTATTGGCATTAAACTGTATGTTGATTTTTGCTTTGTTATAAGGATATTTGACATCCGGGAATATCAACAACTTGTCGAGGTACAGGTCATTTGTTCCCAGAAGGGTTACGTCCTGCCATATCCCCATCGTCCAAAGTGGAGTGCCCCAATCCCAGCCAGTCATTGTTCTGGATTTCCAACATTTTAATGTGGATGAAACTTCATCCATGGCATATTGCCGGTTCCATTGTCCTCGTGGTAATTGAAACAGTTTTTGAATAATATTTCTCGGAGCAGGTTCAATAAGCACGTTAAGAGAATTTTTTTTCCCTGTTTTTACTTTGTTAGTTACATCGAATTCGAAAGGTGTAAATTGTCCTTCATGTTTACCCAAAAATTCTCCGTTAATCCATATTTTCGAAGCATAGTCAATACCGGCAAATTTGAGTATGATCCGCTTGTTCCTGAATGTTTCGGGAAGAATAAAATCTTTATAATACCACCATTCTTTAAGTGGCAGGTCATATGTCTTTTGCGAATTTCTCCCGATAAAAATGTCAGGTA